>NZ_JAGWCT010000089.1:0-16341 GCF_020657815.1 Clostridioides sp. ZZV15-6597
ATCTTATTTACCATAAAACTATCTTGAAAAAAATTAATCTTAAATGTATAATATTACTTTGAGTGAAAAAGTATTAACATTTTTTTATAAGATGTTTTACTAAAAAAATATATATAAACATACTGTTATCAAAAAGAAATTTAATTTAGTGAGGTGTTAAGATGAAAATAGGATTTGACCACAAAAAATATTTAGAAGAGCAGTCTAAATATATCTTAGAGAGAGTAAATAATTTTGACAAGCTTTATTTGGAGTTTGGAGGAAAATTAATGGGAGACCTTCATGCAAAAAGAGTACTTCCAGGTTTTGATGAAAATGCAAAGATAAAAGTATTACAACATATGAAAGAAAAAGTTGAAGTTGTAATTTGCGTGTATGCAGGAGATATAGAAAGAAATAAAATAAGAGGTGACTTTGGTATCACTTATGATATGGAAGTTTTAAGATTAATAGATGATTTAAGAGGTTATGAACTAGATGTAAATAGTGTAGTAATCACTAGATTTGAGGGACAACCTGCAACGACTGTATTTATAAATAAGTTAGAGCGTAGAGGAATCAAAGTTTATAAACATTATCCAACAAAGGGATATCCTTCAGATGTTGAAACTATAGTTAGTGATGAAGGATATGGAGCAAATGATTATATAGAAACTACAAAGCCAATTGTAGTAGTAACAGCACCAGGACCTAATAGTGGAAAACTTGGTACTTGCTTAAGTCAGTTATACCATGAAAATAAAAGAGGAAATGTAGTTGGATATTCTAAATTTGAAACATTCCCAGTTTGGAATATACCTGTGAAACATCCTTTAAATATAGCTTATGAGGCAGCTACAGTAGATTTAAAAGACGTAAATATGATAGATTCATTCCATCTTGAAACTTATGGTGAAATGTCAGTAAACTATAATAGAGATTTAGAGTTATTCCCAGTGCTTAAAAAAATAATAGAAAAAATAACTGGAAAAGAATCAATTTTCCAATCTCCAACTGACATGGGTGTTAATAGAGTTGGTTTTGGAATAATAGATGATGAAGTAATAAGAAAAGCTTCTATAGAAGAAATTATAAGAAGATACTTTAAAACTGCCTGTGAGTATAAAAAGGGACAAGTTGATAAAGGTGCTTATGATAGAATGAAAATGATTATGGAAGAACTTAACTTAAAGCCAGAAGATAGAAACGTTGTTTTACCTGCTAGAAATTACAGTAATAAGTTAAAAGAAAATGCTGATAAAAATGATACTTGTCCTGTAGTGTCACTAGAATTAGAAGATGGGACAATATTAACTGGTAAAGGTTCTGACTTAATGAATGGAACAGCAGCAGCAGTACTAAATGCAATTAAACATTTAGCCAATATATCTGATGATATGCATTTAATATCACCTGTAATATTAGAGCCTATTATAAATTTAAAAACAAAAACTTTAGCAAGTAGAAATGTTTCACTTAGCTGTCAAGAGGTTTTAACTGCTCTTAGTATTTGCGCTGTAACTAATCCAACTGCACAATTTGCTATGGAAAAGTTAGCTTTATTAAAAGGGTGTCAAGCTCATTCTACTACTATATTAAATAGAGATGATGAACAAACATTTAGAAAGCTTGGTATAGATGTAACTTGTGACCCAGAGTATCCTTCACAAAATCTTTACTATAGCTAAAAATATAATTATACAAAAAAATATGGGCTGTTTTAAAGTAATAGTTTGAGCAGTCCATTACAATTATAATAAAATCAGTAGACTGTCTTGTATAAGGCAGTCTTTTATTTTTAAAACATCCCATTTAAATTAATATATATACTGTTATCCATAAGGAATTTTAATTTAGTTCCTTGGAATACCTATTGTAAAGCTTTTACCTAGTTTTTGCAAGTGTTTTTTATGATTTTTTATAAATTATATTGAATTAGTTGATTATAAACTATTTTAGTAAGAGAAAATATTGATATATAAATAAAATAAATGAAAAAATAGCATAAAGAAACATAAGTTTGGTATAATTAAAACAGTGATGTAAATAAATTTAATCTACTTATACTTTAAAAGGTGATAATAATGGAGCTTCATAGAAAAATAATTCATATAGATATGGATGCTTTTTATGCGTCTATAGAACAAAGAGACAATAAAAAATTAAAAGGTAGACCTGTGGTTGTTGGTGGAAATCCACAAAGCAGAGGAGTAGTTGCAACGTGTTCTTACGAGGCTAGAAAATTTGGCATACATTCAGCTATGCCATCCGCTGTAGCTTATAATAGGTGCCCATATGCAGTTTTTGTAAGACCTAGATTTGAGGTCTATAAAAGTGTATCAAATCAAATAAGAAATATATTTTATAGATACACAGATTTAGTAGAGCCACTATCTTTAGATGAAGCATATTTAGATGTAACGAAAAATAAAAAGAATATTGATTCATCAATTGAAATAGCAAAGCAAATTAAAAGAGATATATTTAAGGAAGTTGGACTTACCTCTTCAGCAGGTATCTCATATAATAAATTTCTTGCTAAGATAGCATCAGATTTAAAAAAGCCTAATGGACTGACTGTAATAAATGAAGAAAATATTCAGGATTTTTTAGATAAATTGCCTGTAAGTAAATTTTTTGGTGTTGGAAAAGTCACTTCAAATACTCTTAAAAATTTAGGTATAAAAACAGGATATGATTTAAGATGTTTAGATTTATTTGAACTTGAGAGTATATTTAAGAAGAGAGGATATGACTTATATAAATTTGCGAGGGGTATAGATGACAGACCAGTAGAGCCAAATAGAGTTAGAAAATCTGTTGGAGCAGAGACCACACTAAGTCATAACTTAGATATTGACGAAGAGGAAACACGTAATATCCTTGATGAACTTTGTGAGGAAGTATGCCATAGATTAAGAAACTCTGAGAAATTTGGAAAGACGTTGACATTAAAAATTAAGTATGAGGATTTTACACAGATAACTAGAAGTCTTAGTTTAGAACATTATATTGATGAATATAATGATATAAGAAGTGGTGTTGACAATTTATTGAGAAATGTTGAAATGAATGGAAAACAAATTAGACTATTAGGAGTCACAATATCAAACTTAAGTGATAAAAAAGAAACTTATAAAGACATTACTTTATTTGAGTATATGGATAGTATTCAACTATAACTATTTGTTTAAATGAATGAATTAACACTAGTTTTAATTATATATAATTAAGGCTAGTGTTGTATTATTTTATAGAGATTTTTTTATTATTTTTTATATTTTTTGATTTTGAATATTGTATACACATGCTTGATGTTTACAGTAATGTTTACTAATATGTATTAACCCAAAAGTCGTACTTTGTTTACATAAAGGGGATATTGTGATATAATTATAAAAACAACTTATTGTGATGACAAAGGTTGCTTGTCGAAAGAGGGGATGATAAATTATGATAGAGATAAGAAACGTAACCAAGAAAATGGGAAATAATGTAGTATTAGATGATATTTCTCTAGCCGTTGAAACAGGCACATTGGTGGTTTTAATTGGCTCAAGTGGTTGTGGGAAAACTACTACTTTGAAGCTTATAAACAAATTAATAAAACCTACATCTGGTGAAATATATATTAATGGTAAACCAATTTCTCAAGAAAATGAAATAGAACTTAGAAGGAAAATAGGATATGTTATACAGAACACAGGTCTATTTCCTCATCTTACAATAAAAGAGAATATAGAATTAATTCCACGTCTAAAAAAGGAAAAGTCAGTTGAAGAAATTGAGGCAAGAACTTTACAACTACTTGAAATGGTAGGTCTTGATAGTGATGATTTTCTAAATAAGTATCCTTCAGAGCTTAGTGGGGGTCAACAGCAAAGAATTGGTGTTGCAAGAGCCATTGCAACTGATGCTGAAATAATATTAATGGATGAGCCTTTTAGTGCTTTAGACCCAATAACAAGAACATCTTTACAAGAACAATTATTTTCTCTTCAAGATGAACTGAAAAAAACTATAATATTTGTAACTCATGATATGGATGAAGCTTTAAAGATAGCGGATAAGATTTGTATTATGAAAGATGGAAGAATAGCACAGTATGATACTCCAGAGAACATACTTAGAAATCCAGCAAATGATTTTGTAAAAGATTTTATTGGAGAAGATAGAGTTTGGGATAATCCAGAATATATAAAAGCAAAAGATATTATGATAAAAAATCCTATTGCTGTTAATTCAACAAGAACTGTAACTCAAGGTATAGAAATTATGAGAAGCAGTAAGGTTGATAGCTTACTAATCATAGATAGAGCTAGAACACTAAAAGGTATTGTTACTGTAAAAGATATGAAAGATATTCATGATAAATCGACATTGCTTAGTGATATTATGTCAAGAGAGCCTTTGCATGTAAATGAAGGTGATAATTTAGTGGAAATACTAAATATAATGAACTGTAATTCAGTTGGATATATTCCAGTTGTTTCAAGTGAAAATAAACTAGTAGGACTGATTACTAGAAGTAGTTTACTTTCTGTTTTAAGTGAGCAATTCCTAGAAATGGAGGTGAGTGTCCTTGGGTAATTTTTTCAATTTTATACTATTGCAAAAAGATAAGATTATAGAGCTTTTGATACAACATATGAGCTTAACTGTTACATCCATTTTGATAGCTATACTAGTGGGTGTCCCTTTAGGAATAATTATTTCAAGAATCTCATCTCTTAGAAAAATTGTGCTTGGATTTGTAAACTTAGTTCAAGCAGTTCCATCAATGGCACTTTTGGGTCTTCTTGTACCAGTACTTGGTATAGGAAGCAAACCAGCAATATTTATGGTAGTAGTATATTCATTATTACCAATTGTAAAAAACACATATATAGGTATAACAAGTATTGACCCAGTAGTATTAGAATCTGCTAAAGGTATTGGTCTTACAAGAAACCAAACTTTATTTAAAATACAGTTTCCTTTAGCTTTGCCTATAATAATGGGTGGGGTTAGAATATCTGCTGTTACAGCGGTTGGTCTTATGACTCTTGCAGCATTTATAGGTGCTGGTGGTCTGGGATATTTAGTATTTTCAGGTGTACAAACTGTAAATAACAATATGATTTTAGCAGGAGCAATTCCATCATGTATAATTGCATTATTAGTTGATTATTTATTTAGTAAGATTGAAGTTGCAGTTACTCCAAAAGGGTTAAACCCAAAGGTTCCAAAGAAAAATTATATAGGACTTAAAGTAGTGTCTGCTATAATAATTATTGCAATGTTATTTGTTACTTTTGGTTCAAGTTTTTCAAGCAAAAAAGAGACAATAACTATAGGCTCTAAAGATTATACAGAACAACTTATTCTTGGTAATGTTTATGCTGAATTGATAGAGAAAAATACAGACCTTAACGTTAAAAAGAATTTAAATCTAGGTGGTTCTTCTGTTGCATTTAATGCTATTAAGTCTGGTGAACTTGATATGTATGTAGATTATACAGGTACACTTTTAGTAAATGTAATGAAGCATGCACCAATTAAAGATGCTGATGAAGCATATAAAGTTGTTAAAGATACTATGGAAAAAGAGAATCAATTAACTTTACTTGACCCTATTGGATTTAACAATACTTATACATTGGCCATGATGCCTAAAACTGCGGAGAAGTATGGAATAAACACTATTTCTGATTTAACTAAATATAGTAGTGACTTTACTTTCTCACCAACTTTAGAGTTTGAAAATAGAGAAGATGGTTTTGTAGGTATTTCTAGAGATTATGGTCTAAAATTCAAAGATGTAAAAGCTATGAATGGAAGTTTAAGATATACAGCTTTAGACAATGATGAATCTCAGGTTGTAGATGCATTTTTAACTGATGGTCTTATTAAAAAGTTTAATCTTAAGATATTAGAAGATGACAAAAACTTCTTTGTTCCATATTATGCAGCTCCATTAGTGAGACAAGATACTTTAAAGAAATATCCTGAGTTAGAGAAAGTGATGAATATGCTTTCAGGAAAAATAGATGAAGAAACTATGAGAGAACTTAACTATCAAGTTGATGAGCTTGGAAAATCACCAGAAGAAGTTGCTCATTCATTCTTAGTTAAAGAAGGTTTAGTATAGAAAATTAATAGTTTATATTATGAACTTAAGTTATAGATAGTATTTTAAATACTATCTATAACTTATTTTTTTGTATACAAAACCTATATTATAGTTTTTAATTCATAATTAATTTTTAAATTGAATGAACAAGTACAACCAACTTTGAATATAAATATAGTAAGTGTGCTTATATACAATTTGCTTATCTAGTCAATTGATATTGATACATAGTCTTTTTTCGATTAAGTCGAAGGGAGGAGGTATACAGTTATGGATAATTATAAAAAAGTGAAGCAAGTGTTATGGATAATTTTATTTGCCAATTTTGCTGTAGCATTATTAAAAATAATTATTGGTAATAAAATTAAAAGCTATAGTATGACAGCAGATGGGTTTCATTCTCTGTCAGATGGAGCATCTAATATAGTAGGATTAATAGGTATTTTTTTTGCATCTAAACCAAAAGATAAAGATCATCCTTATGGGCATAAAAAATTTGAAATTATAACCAGTTTATTTATTAGTGGTATGTTATTTGTTATAGCAGTTAAGATAATTCTTAGTTCTATATCAAGACTAGCAAACCCAGTTACACCTTCTATAACTATAGAAAGTTTAATCGCTTTAGTCATTACTCTTTTTATAAATATTTTTGTCTGTATATATGAATATAGAGTTGGAACTAAACTGAATAGTTATGTCTTGATTTCAGATTCATTGCATACAAGAAGTGATATATTTGTGTCTTTAGGAGTATTGGTTACTTTAGTTGGTGTTAAGTTAGGATTTCCAGTAATAATAGAATCTGTAGTTCCTATTATTATTTCTGGGTTTATAATTTATTCAGCTTATGGAATATTTAAACCATCTATTGGAATTTTAGTTGATAGAGTAGCTGTAGATGAAGAGTATGTAAGGGAGATTGTATTTGAATTTAATGAAGTGAGAGATGTGCATAATATTAGAAGTAGAGGTAGTAAGAGTGTTATTTATATTGATATGCATGTAATGGTAGACCCATTTATAAGTGTAGAGCAATCTCATGACTTAACGCATAAAATTGAGAAACAAATACAAGAAGAAATTAATGAAAATGCTCAAGTAATAGTGCATATTGAACCTTTTTATAGTTTTTAATTTGACTATGAAGACCTAAGTATAAAAATTTATAATTCATAAAAAAAATATTATACCATAAATATTTTCTGAAAATATTTATGGTATAATATTTTTTATAGAGAAATTAAGTCTTAATATACCTAAGGAGGAATTTATTATGAGATACGTTGAATATGGAAAGACTGGGAAAATGGTTTCGGTAGTTGGATATGGAGGATTAAGATTTGATTTAGAGAAAAGCGACCAAGAAAATGCTGACTTAATTAAATATGCATATGAAAAAGGCATTAATTATTTTGATACAGCACCAGGGTATTGTGATGATAGAAGCGAGGATATATTTGGACTAGCATTTAGACAAATGATAAAAAGTGGTAAAACAGATTTTTACGTATCTACAAAAGGGAAGCCAAAAGAATACGACACAGCAGAAAAAGCAATTGATGCTGTAAAAAAGTCAATAGAGCGATTGGGCGTATCTAAAATAAATTTCTATCATATATGGAATATTAGAAAAATGGAACATTATGAATTTGCAATGAGACCTGGAGGTCAGTATGAGGGTCTATTAAAATGTAAAGAAGAAGGATTGATAGACCACATAGTATTTTCATCTCATCAGCCAGGAGATGAAGTCATAAAAGTTCTTGATGAAAATAAGTTTGAAGGTGTTACTATGGGAATTAATATATTAAACTTTCCATATAGATTAAAGGGTGCTAAACATGCTGTTGAAAATGGATATGGTGTTGTCGCTATGAATCCATTAAGTGGTGGAACTATTCCAAAGTACAATGAAGAACTTTCTTTTCTAGCAAGAGAAGGTGAAAGTACTGTAGAATCAGCTTTAAGATTTAACATAGGAATTCCACAAATAAATATATCGTTAATAGGAGTTAATAAAAAGCAGGATATAGATGATGCTTGTAAAATTGCAGATGAGAACAAAATATATTCAGATGAAGATATATATGATATTGAAACTAGATTAAGTAAAAATATGAATGAAATATGTACAGGTTGTGGATATTGTAAAGTATGTCCAAAAGATATAAACACTCCAGCATATATGCTTTTCTATAATGAAAAACAGATGTTTAAAAAGAGTGATGAAGAAATGATAAAATCGGTTTATGGGCTAGCACATTGGAATTATACAATGAATAGTAAAGCAAAAGCTAAAGAATGTATAGCTTGTGGAAAATGTGAAATTGAGTGTACTCAGCATTTACCGATAATTGCTAGGTTAAAAGAAATTAAACAATGGGAAGAAAATGGAGTTAATAATGTTACAGTATAATCAATTTATAATGTACTTAAAATTTGTATAGTATTTAATAATAGCTTAATTTATAAGGGGGTGTCTCAAAATGAACTTTTTAGTTCATGAGGCACTCTTTTTTGTATGGAATCAAATATATTTTCATCATTTCAACAATGAAAAAGAGGCTTATCTGTATTTTGAGACAGCCCCTTATATTATGCTTTGATTTATTGTAGTGAAATTTATACTAACTGACAGCATCTATTTTTATATTGAATCATTCCAATATTTTACATTGAAATCACTTGCAAACTCTAATTTTATAGGCTTCGAATATATATTACACAAATAATTTTTATTTAATTATAGCTTTTAATAAAGTAAATATTGTGGTTGTAAATAAGGAATTATTCAATTACAATAAAACAAGTAAGGATATTATAAAAATGATTATTATAATTAAAAGAATAAATTGTAGGTAGTAACAAATCCTATATAATGAATGGAGGGTGATATATATTGAAAAATAATATATTTAAATATAAAAATGAGATGTTTTTATTTATATTAGTCACAATAACTTATTTAATAATAACGATAGCATTCTTTTCTAAAACTACAATATTTTATGATTTGAACAACACTTATGATGTATTATTAGATACAGATACAGGTGTACTATTCAATTTAAATGTATTTGCTATAAATCAAGATAATAGCAAGCATGTATTATTTTCAGCTATTATATCAATTTTTGCATATCCAATATATTTACTATGTACCTCAATAGCAAATCCAGGGACAACCGATTTTAATAGTGCTTATGGATTTGGATTGATTTGTCTGCAAATAATAACTAGTGCTACATCTATAACTTTGGTTTTTAATCACATCAAAAAAATAAAGATGCAGAGGTTAACTTTAATTTTACTTACTATGATAATGATATTTTCTTTTCCACAACTATTTATGACATTAAATGTAGAAAGATTTATATATAGTCAGTTTACATTAATATTTTTTATATTTATTGCAAATAAAATGAATGGAAAAAACTCTTATTTAGTAGAATTAGCAGCTATCCCATTATTTGGAATAACTATTAGTAATATATATTTGTATTTCTTTAACTTAATATTTGAATTTAAGCTAAAAATAGGTAAAATTTTAAAACATTTAACTACATTTATTATAATGGCATATATTTGTGTAGTTTCAACAAAATCTTATGAAAGTTTTATGAATCTTGGAAATGTAATACAATATGATACAAAGTTTATAAGTGGAGAGCCTTTTTTAGAAAAAATTGCAATGATTATAGAAAGATTATTGTATTCAGTTTTTTATTTTCCTGGAGCGGAGATTAAAAAAGGACTATTTTTGCAAAATGGAGAAGTTGCAACAATACCAGTTATTCTTACTCTATTAGCATTTTGTTTTTGTGTTTTAGCAGTTATTGAGAACTCAGAAAAAAGAGTTCCTAAGTTGTGTATGGGAATAATTTTATTTAATTTAGTTTTACATGGTATAATAGGGTACAATTTGACTAACTCAAGTATTATGACTATAAACTTTAGTTTTGCTGTTATAGTTTTATTAGCTTACTTTACTAAAGCACTTAGAAAAAATGAAAAAAGCATGTACAATATATTTTTATCATTGTTGTTAGTCACTATAATAATTAGTAATCTAAATGGATTTATAGAAATTTTAAATATTGGGATAAAATCATATCCTGTTTAAAAAATAATGTTGAAAGGGTAGTAAGTTTATGAAACAGACAAATACAATAATTAATCTTCTTACTAAAATTTCAGATTATATAAGATTAATGAGAATAAAGCAGTATATAAAGAATTTATTTATATTTGCTGCTATAATATTTTCAAACAATATACTAAATATAAGTCTATTGTTAAATACATTTATAGCTTTTGTGTGTTTTTGTTTGATATCATCATCAGCATATGCACTAAATGATGCTATAGATATGGATAAAGATAAAAAACATCCTAAAAAACGTAATAGACCAGTAGCAAGTGGAAGAATAAGTAAAAGAAGTGCGAATATATTATTTGTTGTTTTAGCTCTAATTTCAATTTGCTTGTCAACGATTATTAATTTCAAACTGACTATAATTCTCATTTTATATTTGATAAATAATATATTATATTCTCTTAAGTTAAAGAATATAATTCTATTAGATGTGTTTTCTATATCTCTTGGTTTTATACTTAGAGTTTATGCAGGATGTGTAGCTATAGATGTTAGATTATCAAACTGGATAATATTATGTACATTTTTTTTATCTCTGTATTTAGCTCTTGGAAAACGTAAAAAAGAAATAATATTTTTAAAAGATGATGCAATTGAGCATAGAAAAATACTAGAAGATTATGATATAGAAAATTTAAATCAAATGATGATAGTGATATTAAGTTCTACAATTGTATGTTATGCATTATATTCTACAAGTAATCCAGAAAAGCCAGATATGATATTTACAACAATATTTGTAGTTTATGGTGTACTTAGATATAATTATATAATTAACACAACAAATGAAGGAAATCCTACTGATATTGTACTAAAAGATAATGCTTTAAAAATAAACGTAATCTTATGGGTAATTACATGTCTAATAATATTAATTTTTTAGTGATAGGATGGGAAAATATTTATGAAAAAAAGTGTATTATTGCTCGATATAGATTATACTGTGATAAATACTGATAGTATGGTAGACTTTTTTATTTATTCTTTAAAAAATAAAACACTTAAGACTATTATAAAATTGCCATACATAATTTTTACTCTAATCATGTATTTGGTTAAAATAGTCCCTTTGAAAAAAGCAAAAGAGGCAATCTTTTATCCAATAGTAGATTTTAGCGAAGATGAGTTAAAAGATTTTTTTGATAGTTGTATAATGAAAAAAATTAATGAGTCTATGAAAAAAGTAATTTATAAAAACAAAGAAGAACATAATGTTGTAATTATGATAACTGCATCTCCATATGCATATATGAAGTACTTTAAGTACTATGATTTTGCAGATGAAGTTATAGGTACGGAACTATTTTGTGAAAATTCAAGATACAAAAACCAATTCATTGGCGAAAACTGCAAGGGAATTGAAAAAATACAGAGAATAAATGCTGTATTAGATAAACTTGGAATTGAGATTGATTATGAAAATTCATATGCATACTCAGACTCCAAAAGTGATTTACCTATGCTTTCCTTAGCTAAAAATGCATTTTTGGTTAATAAGAAAAATGGTGAGGTTATAGAACAAATAAATTCGTAGCTTTATATCACTTAGAATAGGAGGGGATAGTTTGGGATATTTGCACATATTAATTTTGTCTATGGTTCCTGTAACAGAATTAAGAGGAGCCATTCCTATCGGCATTGCAATGGGCTTAAATCCTATATGGGTTTATGTATTTAGTGTGATTGGTTCTACTTTGGTATCAATTCCCTTGATATTGACGTTTAGACACATATTGCAATTTTTGAGAGGGAAAAAGTTATTTAAGGGACTTGCTAACACAATTGATAAAAAAATAAATTCAAGAATGAAGAAATTAAAAAGCGTTTCAATAATAGGTATAATACTATTTGTAGGTATACCACTTCCAACAACAGGAACATGGACTGCATCTGCGATAGCCTCAATACTAAAAATGAGAATAAAAGATGCTTTTATAGGGGTATTTTTGGGAAATTTATTGTCTGGAGTTATAGTATCAGCCCTTTCTCTACATATAATATAAAACTATCCAATAGTATATTTGGATAGTTTTTTTATGAAAGTATGTGAAAAATATTTTTTATTTAGGCAAAATATTTAAATTCATTTGGTATTAAAATATTTACTATGATAAAAGAAATATAGTATAGTATTATTTATGAGGAAATTAATTTAAACTTGCCTATCAATAAAATAAAGTTTTTATATAAAATGTATTTTTAATAGTAATAGATTTAAATATTAATTTATTAAGGAGGTTTTAAGATGGAAAATTCAAATACTGATTTAGGTCGTGAGAATGTGGGCAAATTGCTTTTTAAATTGGCTACACCAGCTATTATTGCACAAATTGTAAATGTTTTGTACAACATAGTAGATAGAATCTTTATTGGTAGAATGGAAAGTGGAGAAGTTGCTATGGCAGGTGTCGGAGTCGCATTTCCTATAATAATTATAATAACTTCATGTAGCTATTTAATTGGTATGGGGGGAGGTCCTCTAGCTGCTATAAAAATGGGTGAACAGGATAATGATGGAGCAGAGAAAATAATGAGTAATAGTTTTTCTGTGTTAGTTATTTTGGCGATACTTTTGACTATAGGCTTTCAAATTGGAAAAGAACCCTTACTTTGGCTATTTGGAGCAAGCGAATCTACAATTGGATACTCAATGGATTATTTGAATATTTATTTAATAGGTACAGTATTTGTTCAAATTTCATTAGGTATGAATACTTTTATAAATACTCAAGGATTTGCGACAACGGGTATGATTACGGTTGCTATAGGAGCTTTGATAAACATAATACTAGACCCAATTTTTATATTTGGATTTGGTATGGGAGTAAAAGGAGCAGCATTAGCCACTATAATTGCACAAGGAGTTTCTGCTATTTGGGTATTGGTATTTCTATTTGGAAAGAAAAGTATACTTAAGATAAAAAAGAAATACATGATGCCTAAAGCAAGTATTATTTTACCAGTATTGGGACTAGGAATTTCTCCTTTTATAATGCAATCTACAGAGAGTTTAGTGCTTATAGCATTAAATAGCAAATTACAGATGTATGGAGGCGATTTAGCAGTAGGTTCAATGGCAATAATGAGTAGTATAATGCAAATTCTTATGCTTCCTAACATGGGATTTACACAAGGGGCACAGCCGATAATAAGTTACAATTATGGTTCAGGACAGATTGATAGAGTAAAAAAGACCTTTAAGTTATG
Source organism: Clostridioides sp. ZZV15-6597 (assembly GCF_020657815.1). Classification (NCBI taxonomy): domain Bacteria; kingdom Bacillati; phylum Bacillota; class Clostridia; order Peptostreptococcales; family Peptostreptococcaceae; genus Clostridioides; species Clostridioides sp. ZZV15-6597. The sequence goes on from NZ_JAGWCT010000089.1 coordinate 13,458, forward strand.
TTTATTGTCATGTTTTACATATTCTGCAATTTTGTGGATTCTACTTATGATATTCCCTACGGTTTTTGTCAGTATATTTAACAAAAATCCACAATTACTTAGTATGACTAGTTGGAGTATAAAAATATATTTTGCTGGTTCTTTTATGTTTGGAATACAAATAGCTTGCCAGCAAACATTTTTAGCGCTTGGAAAAGCAAAAATATCTTTAATTTTAGCTCTTCTTAGAAAAGTTGTGCTTTTGATACCTTTAATATTTATACTTCCAATGTTTTTTGATGAAAAACTTTTTGCTGTACTTTTAGCAGAGCCAGTTGCCGATATAACAGCAGCTACTATTACAGCAATTTGTTTCTTTATATTTTATAAAGGTTCTCTATCAAAACCTAAAGCAATACAGGAGTAAAATCTAAATAGTATAAGGTTTTTAGGAGCATATCTTATTAGATAAAAATTAAAATTTGTATTTTAATTTAAGAAGATATTTTTTATAATTTACAAAGATATAAACTAGAATTAAAATTTAAAATTATAGTAAGAAAAATGTAAGTATTTGCAATATTAATGGTATAATATTTACAGATATGATAATCAATAAGAGGAAAGGATGTTTATATAATGGAAAATGATTTAACAATGCAAGAGCTACTTGAGCAACAAGAGCAAGTGTTCAGCAAAGTGAAAGTTGGGGAATTGATAACTGGAAAAATAACTGCAGTGAGAAATGACGAAGTACAACTAGAATTAGGTTATGGGTTTGATGGAATAATACCTATAAGTGAATTAAATATAGAAAAAAATCAACCTATAGAAGATTTGTATCATATAGATGATGAAATAACTGCTATAATAACAAAAGTATCTCAAAAAGATGGAACAATAACTTTATCTAAGTTACAGTTAGATAGAAAAAAAGATTTTGCTGATTTACACAAAGCTTATGATGAACATAGAATAATAACTGTAAATGTTGAAAAAAATATAGAAAAAGGTGTATTTGCTAATTACAATACATATACATTTTTTATACCAATTTCTCAGCTTGACACAAAATTTATTACAGATACGTCTAAATTTGTTGGTCTTAACTTAGAAGTATATATAAAAGAAATGGATGCTAGAAAAAATAGATTTGTAGCATCTCATAGAGACGTATTACAAGAACGTATAAATAAAGAGAGAGAAGAAAGAAGAGTTCAAATTAAGGCAGAAAAGGAAGCCGAAAGAGCTAGAATTAAACATGAAAGAGAAGAAGAAAAAGCTCGTATTAAATTAGCTAAAGAAGAATTATTTAATTCTCTTGAAGTTGGTCAAAAAAGAAATGGTAAAGTAACAAAGATAATGACTTATGGTGCCTTTATAGATATTGGTGGAATTGAAGGATTAGCACATATAAATAACCTAGCTTGGGCAAGAGTTGAAAGTGTTGAAGATGTTGTCTCTGAAGGCCAAGAAGTGGAAGTTTATGTATTAGATGTAAATCAAGAAACTAAAAAAATTGCACTAGCATTAAAAGATATAAACAACGACCCATGGGATTTAATAGCAAAAGAATTACAAGTTGATGATGTTGTTAATGCTAAAGTTCTTAGAATTATAGAAAAGGGAGCCTTTGTTCAAATCAAAGAAGGTGTAGATGCTTATTTACCAATTTCTGAATTGAGTGATACTAGAGTAGCTAAAGTTACTAATGTTGTTAATATTGGAGACGAAATTAAAGTTAAAATTCTTGATTTTAAACCAAAAACTAAGAGAATGTTAGTTTCAATAAAAGAGGCAACTAGAGAACCAGAAGAAGATATAACAGAGTTTTTAGAAGTAGAAGAATCTCTAGGAAGTATTGGAGAATTATTTAAAGATAAATTTAAAGACTTAGAAATATAAAATAATCAAAAAGGGGGGCTGTTTTAAAACATTACTCTGTCTATTTTGACAGCTTTAGTTTTAAAATAGCCCTTTAACTATCTACAAAATTTATATAAGATATTAGGAGGAAAATTAATGAAAAAAGCTATTATAGATGTACATTGTCATACTTTAATAAGTGGACATGCACATAGTACTTTTAAAGAAAACGTTGAAGAAGCAATTCAAAAAAATATAAAATATTTAGGTATATCAGATCATGGTCCTAATATGCCAGGAGGACCACATCCATTTTACTTCTATAATTTACATCTACTTCCACGTCAAATACAAGATTTAAGGATTCTTAGAGGTATAGAAGGAAATATCATGGATTATGATGGAAACTTAGATGTTCCAGAAGATATGCTACAACATTTAGATTATATAATTGCAAGTTTGCATAGACCTTGTATAGCTTCAGGTACAAAAGAAGAAAATACAAATGCTATTTTAAAAGTGATGGATAAACCTAAAGTAAAGATAATTGGGCATCCAGATGATAGTAGATACCCTTTAGATTATGAGTCTATAGTAAAAAAAGCAAAGGATAAAAATATTCTTTTAGAAATAAACAACTCTTCATTAAGTTCGAATTCTCATAGAACTGGAACTTGGGAAAATGCAAGTGAAATGTTGCTGTTATGTAAACAATATGGTGTAAGAGTTATTCTTGGTACAGATTCTCATATATGTTATTCTATAGGTGAATTTGAAAGTGCAGAGAAAGTTTTAAAATCAGTAAATTTTCCAGAAGAACTAGTAATAAATTATCATGAAGATGAAATTGTAGAGTTTTTCAATATAAATTTTTAGAGTTTTAGGAGTGAGAAAATTTGAGTAAAAATAAGTTTATCTATATGAATTATTATGACAATGGTTATTTCAAAAAGGGAATGATTATAAATATGGTTTTAGCCCTTATAATCTTGGCCACAATTTTTATATATTCAACAACATTTTTATATCTTTTATGTAT
>NZ_JAGWCT010000090.1:0-15831 GCF_020657815.1 Clostridioides sp. ZZV15-6597
ATAACAATAGTTATCTTGACCAAGAAGCCACCACTTCAAACATTACCGTAGGTAGTTAAGTGGATGGTAGTTCACATAGCAGTATTATTAATGAAGATAATTGTTTTAATTTTTTATAAAAGTTATTCTGTAAAAATCTAAAAAATTATGTTTATCTGTTGTTTTTAAATAAAAAGTAACGAGTAATAGTGGAAAGTGTAGTCGTAGAGATAAATAATATCAATATATAAAATGTATAAAGTGTGATTATAGATGTAAATAATAAAAATATAGGATAAGTAATCTGCCAAATACTTGTTTATATTGTATAACTTATGATATTATGATATTAGTAAAAATTTGTAATCCTGACTTGACAGAATTCAAGTAAGAGATATAATTTTAAAGGCATAGTAATGTAAAATTTACTAAAAAATAAGAAATTTATTTTAATATGGAGGAACAAAAAATGGTATCAGCAGGTGATTTTAGAAAAGGTGTTACATTTGAAAAAGATGGACAACCATGTTTAGTAGTTGATTTTCAACACGTTAAGCCAGGTAAAGGAGCTGCTTTCGTTAGAACTAAATACAGAAACTTAAAAACAGGAGCTATAAGAGAAGAAACTTTTAATCCAAGTGAAAAATTCCCTAAAGCTGTAATAGATACAAGACAAATGCAATATCTATACAATGATGGTGAGTTATATTATTTTATGGACCAAGAAAATTTTGAACAAATACCATTAAACTATGAACAAGTTGAAGAAGCAATTAAATTCTTAAAAGAAAATGAAGTTGCGACAATAAGATTTTATCAAGGACAACCATTCCAAGTGGAAGCTCCAAACTTTGCAGAGCTAGAAGTTGTAGATACAGAGCCAGGAATAAAGGGTGATACAGCAAGTAATGTAACTAAAGCAGCTACAGTTGAAACTGGTGCAGTTGTTCAAGTTCCATTATTTATAAATACTGGAGATAAAGTAAAGATAGATACTAGAACAGGTGAATATTTATCAAGAGTATAAAAATTTATGTATATAAAAGCTTATATGTCTTAATAATATAAGATATATGAGCTTTTAGTTTATATATTAAAAAGAAAGCGAGGGGTGTTACATGAAACATTTATATGAAGAAGTTGCATACTTAAAAGGTTTAGCAGAAGGTTTAGAAATAAGCACTGAGAGTAAAGAAGGGAAAATGATACATAAAATAGTTGATGCATTAGAAGTATTTGCAGAAGCTATTGTAACATTGGATGAAGAACAAGAAGAACTTCAAGATTTTGTTGAATCTATAGACGAAGATTTAGCAGATTTAGAAGAAGATATTGCTGACATGGAAGAGGATCTTTACGAAGAAGATGAAGAAGATGATGACGATGAGGACTTCAGCTATATAGAAATGGAATGCCCAAATTGTGGAGAATTAGTAGAAATAGACGAAGATTTGTTATATGATGATGAAGTAGATGTTGTTTGTCCTGATTGTAAGGCTGTAATATTATCATCAGAAGATGATTATGAAGATGATGATGATTGTACATGTGGTGGTTGTTCAAATTGTGATGATAGAGAATAAAAATTCATAAGAAATAAAACTGCCTATGATGCCTATGAGATATTTTGTTTCATAGGTAGTTTTATTTTTATGAGGACAAGTATTTTGGATTTTGGTTTTGCAATAGTTGCACAAAAATAGTACACTAGAATTTATAGAATAGGATTTTGGAGGGATGTAACAATGAAGATAAGTAAAAAATTACTAGATAATATACAAAGATTTGAAGATGTTATAAATTATAAATTTAAAAATAAAGAATATATACTAGAAGCTCTTACACATAGTTCATATTCTAATGAAAATAAGAGATATAATTTTAATGAAAGATTAGAATTTTTAGGAGATTCAGTTTTAGGAATAGTGATAAGTGATTATTTATTTAATGAAGAATCTAATCTGCCCGAAGGGGAATTGACTAAACTTAGAGCAAACATAGTTTGTGAAGATTCATTAAGTGAAGTTGCAAATGATATAAATTTAGGGATTCATATGCTATTGGGTAGAGGTGAAGAAGCTACTGGAGGTAGACATAGAACTTCAATATTAGCAGATGCATTTGAGGCTGTAATAGCAGCAATATATCTTGATGGAGGATTTGAAAGTGCAAGACAATTTATATTACACCATATGGAAAATATAATTTACGATTCAAGAAAGGGAAATATATTTAGAGACTATAAAACACATCTTCAAGAAGTATTACAAGGAAATGGAGAAAATAATATTTGGTATAGGCTTATAGAAGAAAAGGGACCAGACCATAATAAAAGGTTTGTTATGGAAGTTGGAATTAATGAAGATGTTTTGGGTATAGGAGAAGGTAAAAGCAAAAAAGAAGCAGAACAATTGGCTGCTAAAGTAGCTCTAAAGAAAAAATTATGGGAAAAATAAATATAATATGTAAAAATATAAAAAGAAATATTTAGATTAGAAGGATGTTGTAGATGAAAAAGAGAATTATACCTATATTTGTTCCTCACAAAGGATGTCCTCATGATTGTATATTTTGTAATCAAAAAAAAATAACAGGTGTGAGTACTGATGTTACTAGTGAAGATGCAAGAAATATAATTGAAGAATGTCTAAAGACTATAGATAAGGATGCTGATGTAGAAATAGCATTTTTTGGTGGAAGTTTTACTGCTATAGATGTAGATATACAAAAAAGTTTATTATCTGTTGCCAAAGAGTATGTAGAAAAAGGTTTTATAAAAGATATTAGAATGTCCACAAGGCCAGATTGTATTAGTGAAGAAATATTAGAAATGTTAAAAGAATATAAGACAAGTATAATAGAGCTTGGAGTACAATCCTTAGATGAAAAAGTATTATTAGATAGTATTAGAGGTCATCAGTCAGAAGTTGTATACAAGAGTTCAAAGTTGATAAAAAATAGTGGAATTAAACTTGGCTTACAAATGATGGTTGGACTTCCAGCTGATACAGAAGAAAAATGTATATTTACAGCCAAAAAATTTGTAGAGCTTAAACCAGATTGTGTAAGAATTTATCCAACTTTAGTGGTAAAAGAGACTGGTCTGGAAAAATTGATGGAGCAAAATGAATATAAGCCATTTACACTTGACGAGAGTATAAGAATAGTAAAAAAAGTACTTGTATTATTTTATGTAAACAACATAAATGTAATAAGAGTTGGGCTTCAAGCTACTGATGATATACAAATGGGAAAAGCTGTCTTAGCAGGTCCATATCACCCTGCTTTTAGAGAATTGGTAGAAGCTGAGATCATAAAAGATTATTTAGAATTTCTTATTTCACAAAATAAAAATATAAAGAACATGTTGGTGAAGTCTAATAAAAAGAATATTTCTAAAATAATAGGAAATAAAAAAACAAATATTAAATATATGAAAGAAAATTTTGGTGTGATTTTAAAAACACAAGAATCAGATTTAGATATAAATCAATTAGAAATTGTGTTAGATGGGAAAAGTTTAATTATTGCTAATATGAGAGACATCCATAGAAAATTGTATGACATTTATAACCTTTAGTTTTAACGATGAAGGGAGAGAAACGATTTGTATTTAAAGAGACTAGAGTTAAAGGGATTTAAATCCTTTCCAGTAAAGACAGATATTATTTTTAAAGAAGGAATAACAGCGATAGTAGGACCAAATGGAAGTGGAAAAAGTAACATATCTGATGCCGTAAGATGGGTATTAGGAGAACAAAGTATCAAGAGTCTTAGAGGAGATAAACTTGAAGATGTAATATTTGCAGGTACAGATACAAAAAAACCCATGAATTACTGTGAAGTAGCTCTTACTATTGATAATTCTGAGAATCAATTAGAATTAGACTTTACAGAAGTGACTATAAGAAGGAGAGCTTATAGAAATGGAGAAAGTGAATTTTTTCTAAATAATAAGAGTTGCAGATTAAAGGATATAAAAGAAGTCTTTTTAGATACTGGTATTGGAAAAGATGGTTATTCAATCATAGAGCAAGGAAAAGTAGATGAAATATTGAGTAATAATCCTTTAAGTAGAAGAAAAGTTTTTGATGAAGCTTGTGGTATATCAAAATATAGATATAAAAAACAGGAAGCAGAAAGAAATTTAAGTAATACAAAAGAAAATTTAGAAAGAATAGATGATATATATATAGAAATTGAAAATCAATTAAAACCTCTTTTTAATCAACAAACAAAAGCAAAAAAGTATTTAGAAATAAGTGAAAAATTAAAAATACTAGAAGTGAATAATTTTATAAGAGAAATTGAAGGAATAGAAAAAGAACTGAGTGAAGTTGATGAGCATAGTAAAGTTCTTGAAAAAGAGCTTAAAGAAAAAGAAGAGCAAAAAAATGTTGTAGAGAAAAAACAAGAAGATGTTGATAAGGAGATAGAGGTACTACAAGATGTAATTGAAAAGTCTGTGGATTATATAAACTCAATTAAAGGTGTTATATCAAAAAAAGAGTCACAGATAAATTTAATTAAAGAAAGAATAAAAAACTTTACAAATGAAATTCATAGAAAAAATTCTGAAATAAATAATATAAAAGAAAAGCTAAATGAAAATAAGGTATACATAAAAGAATTAGAAAGTAATAAGTCTTCAAATAGTGAAGAGTTATCGATATTACAAGAGAATATAAAAAAGTTAGAATCTAGTAAAGAAAATCAAAGGATGAAGTTGGAATCTTTAAATAATGATATAGAATTATTTAAAGAAAATATAATAGATATATTAAATAAGAAACAAGAATTTAGTAATAAGTTATCTGCTTTAAATGCAAATAAAGAAAATATGAATATTAGAGATGAGAACATAAACTCAGAAATATCAGAATTAAACCAAAATGTCCAAACAAAATCTTCTGAATTAGATAGTATAAATAAAGAATTTAATATGAAAAAAGAAAATTTAAATAATGTGAATAACAGAAATAAAAAATTAACTGCTGATTTACAATATTCTATTAATGAAGTCAATAAGGTAGAAGATGAAATACAGAAAAGTAAATACAATCTAAATGGATATAACTCAAAGTTAAATGTTTATATAGATATGGAAAATCATTATGAGGGATTTAATAGAGGTGTAAAAGAAGTATTAAAAAATAAGGATTTAAAAGGTATTCATGGAGCACTAGGACAGATTATAAATGTTCCTGAAAAATATGAGAAATCTGTAGAAGCAGCACTTGGTGCTTATATGCAAAATATAATAACTGATGATGAGTTTAGTGCTAAATCTGCAATAAACTATTTGAAGAAGAATAATTTAGGAAGAGTAACGTTTCTGCCATTAAATATAATTAAATCAAATAAAATAAGTTTAGGTAATTTAAAAGCAAATACTAAATTTATAGGAATAGCAAGTGATTTAATTACGTTTGATGAAAAATATAGAAATATAATTGAAAATATACTTGGAAGAACTATATTTATAAACAATATAGATGAAGGGATAAAATTTGCAAAAGAAACTGGTCATAGATTTAAAATAGTAACTTTAGATGGTGAAATCTTAAATCCAGGAGGTTCTTTAACTGGAGGTAGTTTAAAAACTAACGGAAATATATTATCAAGAAAAAGATTCATTAACGAGTATACAGAAAAAATAAATGATGTTAAGGTTGAGATTTCAGGTCTAGAACTTACAAAAGAATCCTTAGATAAAAGTATAAAAAATATAAAAAGTGAAATTGGCTTAGTTGAAAATGAAGTAAAAGATTTAGAAAAAAGTATTATAATAAAGAGTACAAGTATAGACAATATCGAATCTGAGATTGAATCTTTAAAATCTAGTATTGCTAGGCTAGGTAATGAGAAAAGTGATTTGGGTTCTAACTTAAATTATACACTCGAAAAAAGTGACATTGTTAAAAAAGACATGGAAGCATTAGAAAATACATATAATCAAAATAAAGAAAAAATTGATATATTAAGTGATGAAATAAAAAAATATAATGATTTGTATGATAAAGAAAAAGCTGAATTTGATGAATTAAACCTAACTTTAGTAAAGAAAACAGAAGCTTATAATAGCATAGTTAGAGATATAAAAAGAATATCTGGTGAAAATTGTGAGTTAGAAGAAAAAACTAAACAATTAGATGAATCATTAAATTATGAAGAACAAGAAATCGTTAAGTTACAAGATTCTATATCTATTGAAGAAAAAGAAAAAGAAAACTTAACTAAACAATTAGGAGACAGCAATAGAAATCTTGAAACTAGAAAAATAGCTAAAGATGACTTGAAAAATAATTTTGATGAAATTAGTAAAGAGTTAAAAATTATAGATAGACAACATATAGAACTTAAAGAGAGTTTATTTAAGGTTGGTGGAAGATTAGAAAGATTAAAAACTAGTCAAGACACATATATAAATAAGTTATTTGAACAATATGAAATGACTTTAGTACAGGCATTGGAAATCAAGGATGAAAATCTAGAGATAGATAGAAAATTCTTAGAAAATCTAAAGAGAGAAATAAGAAGTCTTGGGAATATAAATATAGATTCTATCAAAGAATATGAAGAAATAAAAGAAAGATATGATTTTTATAGTGAACAAAAACAAGATTTAGAAGAATCTATGGAGGAGATAGAAAAACTTATACATACATTAGAAGAAAATATGAAATCTGAATTTGAGATTAAATTTGAAGAAATAAGTAAAAACTTTAAGTATGTGTACAAAAAACTTTTTGGTGGTGGTTGTGGAGAATTAACTATCTTAGATAAAGAAAATTTATTAGAAAGTGATATCCTAATAACAGCTCAACCACCTGGTAAAAAGATGAAGAATTTAAATCTACTGTCTGGTGGAGAGAAAGCTTTAACTGCAATAAGCATATTATTTGCAATATTAATTACAAAACCAACACCATTTTGTATATTAGATGAAATTGAGGCTCCACTTGATGACGCAAATATATTTAGATTTGGAGAATTTTTAAAAGATTTATCTAAAGAAACACAATTTATATCAGTAACTCATAGAAGAGGAACTATGGAAGCTGCTGATTATATCTATGGAGTTACAATGCAAGAAAAAGCTATTTCAAAAGTTATTAGTTTAAAACTAAAAGAAGCTCAAGATATAACTGATATTATATAACTTAGATTGACATAGGAGGAAAAATAGTGTTAAAAAAATTATTTGGTTTTGGCAAAGACAAGGATAAGGAATTAGAAAAAAAAGACGTTGACTCAGAAGAAGAAATAGAAAGTGGTGCTGACAATTTAGAAAACATAGAAGAAACAATTTTTTCAGGGTTTGAGGAAGAAGTTATAGATAAAGTAGAAGATATTCCAGAAAAAACTGAAGAAGAAGTTGTTGATGAAAGTACTGAAGAAAATAGAGAGATAGAAGATAAGATAGATATTAATGAACAAAAGGTAGAAGAGATAATAAATAATGATTCTCTAGATAGTGAAATAGAAGAATTAAACAATGATAATAATGATGAAGAAACTGAACATGAAGATTATGAAAATAAAGAAGAGAAATATGAAGAAAAGAAAGTTAATTTGTTTGAAAGATTAAAACAAGGATTAACAAAGGCAAAACAAGGAATAACTGATAGAATAGATGAGGTTTTAAAATCATATACAAAAATAGATGAAGAATTGCTTGAGGATTTAGAGGAAATTTTAATAACAGCAGATGTTGGTGTAAATACAACTATGGACATAATTGAGAAACTAAGAGATAAGATAAAGCAAAAGGGAATTACTGAACCAATAAAGGTAAGAGAAGAACTTAAATCTATAGTTGAAGATATCCTTACAAATGAAAACTCTACATTAGACATAGAACCAGCTCCATGTATAATTCTAATGGTAGGTGTAAATGGAGTGGGTAAAACTACTACGATAGGAAAATTGGCAAATAGATATAAAAAAGATGGAAAAAAAGTTTTATTAGCGGCAGCAGATACATTTAGAGCAGCAGCAACAGAGCAATTAGAAATATGGGCAAATAGAACTAATGTAGATATAATAAAGCATCAAGAAGGAGCAGACCCAGGAGCAGTAGTGTTTGATGCTATAAAGGCAGCAAAAGCTAGAAAGGCAGATTTATTAATATGTGACACAGCTGGGAGATTACACAACAAAGCTAATCTTATGAATGAACTTGGAAAAGTATTTAAAATAGTAGATAGAGAATTTCCAGAAGCAAAGCGTGAGGTACTTCTTGTAGTAGATGCCACAACAGGTCAAAATGCAGTTGTTCAAGCTAAAACATTTAAAGAAGTTGCAGATATAACAGGTATAGTACTTACAAAACTTGATGGAACAGCAAAAGGTGGAGTAGTGCTTGCAGTAAAGTCGGAAGTAGATGTACCTGTAAAACTTATTGGAGTTGGAGAAAGAGTAGAAGACTTACAGGATTTTGATGCAAAATCATTTTCAGATGCATTATTTGGTAACTAGTATTCTTTTAAAAATAATGGTTGACAAGAGTGTTTATATGATATAAAATACAATAGTGTAAAGTAAATAACCTTTACAGTATACTGCTAGGAAGTGTAAGATATGAATATAGAAAAGATGGTCGAAATTGGATTGTTATTTGAACAGTATAAAGAATTACTAACTGATAAGCAAAAAGAGATAGTAGCTCTATACTATGAAGAGGATTACTCTTTAGGTGAAATCAGTGAGAATTTAAGTGTATCAAGACAAGGTGTATATGATACATTGAAACGTTCAGAAAAGATACTAAGAGATTATGAAAAAAAGCTACATTTAGTATCTAAGCTTCAGGAACAGGAAAAAAATATTAAATTTATAAGAAATAAAATTATTGACATTAAAGAAGATTTATTGCACAATAGAGATTGTGCTAATTTAATCCCTAAGCTAGAAAATATAGAAGATGTATGTAGGGAGATGATAAAATGATATTTGAAGGATTGTCTGATAAACTACAAGGGGCATTTAGTAAGTTAAAGTCAAAAGGAAAGCTTACAGAAGCAGATGTAAAAAATGCTATGAGAGAAGTTAAACTTGCTCTTCTTGAAGCAGATGTTAACTTTAAGGTAGTTAAAGATTTTATAAAAAAAGTTCAAGAGAGATGTGTTGGACAAGAGGTTATGCAAAGTTTGACACCAGCTCAACATGTAATAAAAATTGTAAATGAAGAACTTACAAGTTTAATGGGGGATGTACAAAGTAAAGTAATGATTTCCTCAAAACCTCCTACGATTTTAATGATGGTTGGATTGCAAGGTGCAGGTAAAACTACAACAGCAGGAAAACTTGGAGGATATTTTAAAAAGCAAGGTAAGAAGCCTCTATTGGTAGCTTGTGATATTTATAGACCAGCAGCTATAAAGCAACTTCAAGTTGTTGGTGAAAAATTGGATATACCTGTATTCAATATGGGAGATAAAGAAAGTCCAGTAAATATTGCCAAGGCAGGTTTAAGTCATGCAATTAAAAATGCTAACGATTTGGTTATTATAGATACTGCTGGTAGACTTCATATAGATGAAGTGCTTATGGATGAGTTAAAGTCAATTAAGTCAGAAGTTAAGCCACATGAAATACTTTTAGTTGTAGACTCTATGACAGGGCAAGATGCAGTGAATGTTGCAGAAAGCTTCAATGAAGCACTTGGTGTTGATGGAGTAGTATTAACTAAGTTAGATGGAGATACTAGAGGTGGAGCTGCACTTTCAATAAGAGCAGTAACACAAAAACCTATAAAGTTTATGGGTATGGGAGAGAAACTAGATGATATAGAACCTTTCCACCCAGACAGAATGGCATCAAGGATATTAGGTATGGGAGATGTATTAAGCCTAATAGAAAAAGCACAAGAAAGTATGGATTTAGAAAAAGCTAAGGAATTGGAACAAAAAATCAAAAAACAAGAACTAGATTTTGAAGATTTTTTACAACAAATGGAACAAATACAAAATATGGGACCTCTAGACAAGATACTTGGTATGATGCCTGGTATGGGAAATATAAAAGACCAACTTGGAGATGTAGATTTGAATGGTAAAGAAATGAATAGAACTAAAGCCATAATTCAATCAATGACTACATATGAGAGACGTAACCCAGGAATATTAAATGCTTCTAGGAAAAAAAGAATAGCTAGAGGTAGTGGAACTACTGTACAAGATGTAAATAGACTTATAAAACAACTTAATGAAATGAAAAAAATGATGAAGATGTTTGCTGGTTCACAAAAAAGTATGAAGAAAAGGGGCGGCTTAGGCGGTTTACCTTTTTTTAAATAAAATATAAAAAATAGTAAAAATTATTCGGAGGTGACTGTAATGGCAGTTAAAATAAGATTAAAAAGAATGGGAGCTAATAAAAAACCTTTCTACAGAATAGTAGTAGCTGATTCAAGAGCTCCAAGAGATGGAAAATTTATAGAAGAAATAGGATACTATAATCCAATTTCTGAACCTAAACAAGTAAGAATAAATGATGAAAAAGCTATAAAATGGTTAGCTACTGGTGCTCAACCAACAGAAGTAGTTAAAAAATTACTTGTAAAAAACGGAGTAATAGAAAAATTCGAAGCTTCTAAACAAGCAAAATAATTTTCTCTTAGCAACTAGTATAAGTAAATACTTATTGTTGAGGTTACTTTTAGGAGATGAAATATATGAAAGAGCTAGTTGTAGATATAGCTAAGGCTCTAGTTGATAATCCTGACTCAGTTGTTGTTGAGGAATTTAAAGACAATGACGGTATCGTCTTAAAGCTTACAGTTGCTCAGGATGACATGGGTAAGGTTATTGGGAAGCAGGGAAGAATAGCTAAAGCTATAAGAACTGTCGTAAGATCTGTTGCAAATAGAGAAAATATAAAAGTTTCTCTTGAGATAGTATAAAGAGGAGGATTAGGTATAGTGCCTAGTCCTTTTTGTATAACTGTGTACAGTTTTAAGAATTTATGATGATATGGTAACATAAGATTAAATTTTTTTAAGAAGGTGATAACATGAAAGAAAAATTAACCCATTTTAAGGTAGGGCAAATAGTAAACACACAAGGTCTAAAAGGTGAAGTAAGAGTTTATCCACTTACTGATGATATAGATAGATTTGATGAATTGAACGATTTTTATTTAGGAAAAGATTTAAATAACAAGTGGGCTGTAGAAAATGTAAGATATAAAGGCTCTATGGTTATAATGAAGATAAAAGGTATAGACACTATAGAAAAAGCAGAAAAGCTAAAAAATAAATTTATGTATGTGTCTAGAGAAGAGAGTAGAGAACTTGAAGAAGGTGAGTTTTTTATAGCAGATATGATTGGTATGGAAGTTTTAACTATAGAAGGAAAGTATGTAGGGGTATTGGAGGATGTACTTCAATATTCTGCAAATGATGTTTATGTAATAAAAGGTGAAGAAGATAAGGAATTTATGATACCAGCTATAAAAAAATTTGTACCTACTATAGATATAAATGAAAGAAAGATGATTATAGACCCTATTAAGGGTATGATAGATTAGGTGGTAATATGAGATTTCATATAATGACGCTTTTCCCAGAAATATTTAATTCATACATGAATGAAAGTATAATGAAAAGAGCAGTTGAAAAAGGTATAATTGACGTGCATATATATAACATAAGAGATTTTTCTAATAATAAACATAAAAAAGTAGATGATTATCCATTTGGAGGAGGAGCTGGTATGGTGATGACTCCTCAACCTATATATGACACATATAAGCATATAATAAAAACCCATAATATAAACAATCCAAGAGTAATTTATTTAACTCCCAAAGGTAAGGTATATAATCAATCTATAGTCAAGGAGATGTCTATTGAAGAAGATATAATACTTCTATGCGGTCACTATGAAGGAATAGATGAAAGAATTATTGATTTAATAGTAACTGATGAAATTTCAATTGGAGATTATGTACTAACCGGAGGAGAACTGCCTGCACTTATAATGATAGATTCTATATCAAGGTTAATTCCAGGAGTATTAAATCAGGACGAGTCATTTGAAGAGGAGTCATTTAAAGATAATCTATTGGAGTATCCTCATTACACAAGACCTAGAGAGTTTGAAGAGTTAAAGGTACCAGAAGTGCTTTTATCAGGAAATCATAAAAAGATAGATGAGTGGAGACGAGAAGAATCTATAAGGATAACTAAGGAAAGACGATTAGACTTATATAAAAAATCTCAAGAAAAATAAAAACATATACAATAAAAACTTAATATACATGTATACAATAAAGTGGCTATAAATGGAATTAAAAATATAAAAGTGCTTGTAATAACTATAGAAGTATAGTATAATATAAAATGTTGAAAATACGGGCGTTCCTCTGTTTACACTGGTCGGGTAGTTAAGAACGTCTATGATATCTAGGAGGAAGAAAGATGAATGAAATGCTAAGAGCAATTGAGCAAGAACAATTAAAAAATGAAGTTCCTAATTTTGGACCTGGGGACACAGTTAAAGTACACGTTAGAATTATAGAAGGAAAAAGAGAAAGAATACAAATATTCGAAGGTGTAGTATTAAAGAGACAAGGTGGAGGAGCAAGAGAGACTTTTACAGTTAGAAAAATGTCTTTCAATGTTGGTGTAGAAAGAACTTTCCCAGTTCACTCTCCAAAAATAGAAAAAATAGAAGTAACTAGAAAAGGTAAAGTAAGAAGAGCTAAACTAAACTACTTAAGAGGTAGAGTAGGTAAAGCTGCTAAGATAAAAGAAGCTAGAAATAGATAATTAAAAACTTTACTTATAAATGGGGGGCTGATTTATCAGTCCTCTTTCTATTTTAATTGAAATCATAACAAATAATTAAATTGTAAGCAGATATGATTATTTGTTGAAAATATACTATTTATTGATAGATTTAGGATTTTTAAAATTGAAAATAAAATCAATAAATATTGGATTATATTTTGAAATAATACTAAAAATAAGAAGATAATATTATGTAAAGTATGATGTTAAAAGGGTGACAATGTAAGGTCTTAAGTAGATATATTTTTAAGTAAAATTAGGTAATAATAACATACTATTTTAAAGGAGTGATATATGTGTCAAATGAATATGAAGAGTATCTTATGGATAATAATCTACATATAAACTGGTATCCAGGTCATATGAAGAAAACAAAAGAATTAGTAAAAAATAACTTAAAACTAATTGATGTAGTGGTTGAACTTTTAGATGCTAGAATCCCATTTAGTAGCAAAAATCCAGATATAGATATGCTTGTAGGAGATAAGCCTAGGGTAGTTGTATTAAATAAAAGCGATATGGCAGATAGAGATAAGTTAAATCAATGGATTGAGTACTATAAAAAGAATAACATAAAAGCTATACCAGTAGATACACTAAAAGGTGTAGGTATAAATAAGATAGTAGAAGAATGTAAGAATGTAACTAGAGAAAAAATGAGTTCTTTAAAAGATAAAGGAAGAAAAGAAAGAGCTATAAGAATAATGATAGTTGGTGTACCAAATGTAGGTAAATCATCTCTTATAAACAAATTAACAGGTAGAAAAAGTACTCAGACAGGAGATAAGCCAGGAGTAACTAAAGGTAAGCAATGGGTTAGATTAAAGGGAAATCTTGAACTTTTAGATACACCTGGAATACTTTGGCCAAAGTTTGAAGACCAAGAAGTTGCCTTAAACTTAGCATTTAGTAGAGCTATAAAAGATGAGATTTTAGATGTTGAGACTTTAGCTTTAAGACTTATAGAAAAACTTATGATAATAGAGCCAGAAAAGTTGAAAGCTAGATATAAATTAGACTCTTTAGGAGAAACTCCAATTGAAACAATGGATATGATTGGCCACAAAAGAGGATTCATAACAGGTGGGAAAGAGCTTGATTATACACGTATAGCTACTACTGTTTTAAATGAATTTAGAGATGGAAAAATAGGTAATATAACACTAGAAGTACCAGAGAGTGTTAAAAGATAGATTTTAAAGCTAGGTTAAAAAATTAATATTATTAAGTAAAAAAAAGCCTTTTTAAAAAGGTTTTTTTTACTTTTCTGAAATATAGACAAAAACTGTCACATAAAAGTATAAATTAGATTAGAAAACTTTCAAAAATATTAATTTAAGACAAATACACCTAATTTTTTGAAAATTAAAATCAGTATGATAATTTGCAATTTTGGCATATTGACTTGCTTGTTTCATATAATATATAATAAGCACAAATAAATACAATATATTAAAAATTTAATTTATTTAATTTTATTAATTTAATAATGAATTCTTATTGTTTTAGTTAATTTATTTATGCAAACGTGAACAATTGAGAAACTTTGTTAATTTAATAAGGTTAAAAAGGGGGATTTTATAATGGGTAAGACCAAAGATATGATAGTATTTGGATTTGCATTATTCGCAATGTTCTTTGGAGCAGGTAACTTAATATTTCCACCATATTTGGGAATAATTACAGGTCCAGAATGGTTAATTGCCTTCTTAGGATTTACATTTGCCGATGCTGGTTTGGCACTTCTGGCAGTAATGGCTACAGCTAAATTCGATGGAAACGTAGTAGAAATGTTTAAAAGATGTGGTATGAAATTAGGGATTCTTATAGGTTGTGTAGATATTTTATGTATAGGGCCATTCTTAGCTATACCAAGAACAGGTGCAACAACTTATGAAATGGGTATGATGCCTTTATTTGGAAGCTCAATTCCAGTGTTATTATTCTGTATAGTTTATTTTGCGATATCATATGTATTAACAATAAGACCATCTAAGGTCGTAGATATAGTTGGCCAATTTTTAACTCCAGCTCTTCTAATAGCTTTAGCATTCATAATTATAAAAGGTGTTGTATCTCCTCTTGGAGAGATAATAGATAAACCTATGATACCTAATGTATTTGCAGAAGGTATTGGTCAAGGTTACCAGACAATGGATGCATTTGCAGCAATAGCACTTGCATCAGTACTGATAGTATCCTTAAATGAAAAAGGATATACTAGTATTAGTGAAAAGTTAAAGATGATTGGTAAAGCAGGTGTTCTTGCTTGTGGTGGCTTAGCATTAGTTTATGGGGGATTATGTTTCCTTGGAGCAACTGTATCAACAATGTATGGAACAGATGCAGTACAATCACAAGTAATAGTAAATATAACACAAGGATTGCTTGGAAATGTTGGGAAAGCGATTTTAGCAATAGTTGTATCTCTAGCATGTTTAACTACATCTATAGGTCTTACATCTGCAACAGGGCAATATTTTTCTAGACTTACAAAAGGTAAGTTAAGTTATGAAAAAATAGTATTAGCCGTATCTGTATTTAGTGCAGTAGTAGCATCTTTTGGTGTTGGAACTATAATAAAGATAGCATCTCCTATACTAAGTATAGTTTATCCACCATCAATTGTTTTAATAATTTTAGCTTTCTTTAATGAAAAAATTAAGAATGATAATGTATACAAAGGAGCAGTATATATGTCACTGCTTGTAAGTATATTAACTGTTATATCTAGTTATGGAGTAAGCGTTCCAGTAGTAAATTCTTTACCTCTTCATTCATTAGGATTTAACTGGGTAATTCCAGTTGTAATAGCTGGAATAATTGGTAACTTTATACCATCAAAGAGTCAATCTAATACACTTGGAACAAATTAAATCTTATTTAATTGAAATATAGATATTTATAAATAAGGAGAGTTATCTATAATAAATGAAACTATTTATATAGATAACTCTTTTTATTTTTTGAGTATATACTAATTCCTTGTATTTAATATAGTAAAATTAGATAAAAGTATTAAAAAAAGATATGTTTATTTTTTAACAATATTGAGT
>NZ_JAGWCT010000091.1:0-15761 GCF_020657815.1 Clostridioides sp. ZZV15-6597
AGTTTTGTTAATTAACTCTTGCTGTTTTTTATTTGGATACATTCTAAACTTATAAGCTTTTTCCACTACTACCACCTCACTTTACTTATTTTTTATGATTATATTAATACTGGATATCTATATTTTACACACCTTACTATATGGTATTGTACTAAATATGCATATCCCATGAGTCACTTCCATTTTTCATCACCCATAATAACATTAACAAATGTAATTATTTAAAACAAGCATTTTGAAGGTTTTTATATTTATTTCTAAATAACATATGTAAGAACCATAAGTCTTAACTTTTATCATTTTTGAGGTTGTCGTTCACATAAGTTCGCTATTACCTATGCAGTTCTCTTATGAACTTCTTACACTTTCATGCAAGCACAGACTATATCTTATCCTTCGGCATTATCCGTTAAGGTCTACCCACTTCCACTACCGATAGCTTGTAGTGTACTTCCCTCAAGAGGAATAGTCGTTGAAGTTTCTCCTATTCGGAGCTTACCTGCTGATTGCCCATTTTAAAGTACTTAGGGTTTAACCTTATACCATCTAACCAATTTTTTCCACTTTCGTAACTTTCACACTTAGGTTTATTTCATCCTTATGTTTTAGTTTGGTTAGCTTTAGGGGTTTCCAGCAATTCAAGTAGTATTGGATAGGTTCTATCCTATCTCTACATATAAGTTTCCCTATATGCTGACTATTTTAGCTACTAACTCATGACTAAAGTCACGAGTGTGCGTAGCTATTTTTTAATCAATTAAATTTCCTGCTTTTATATACTTTTTGCTCATTTTTAAATTCTCCCCCTTTTCAAGTATAATGTATTATTTATCTATTATTTTTAATATTCTAATAATTAATTTTACCACTATATTACTATCATTTCAAATTTAAGTGAATTAAATATCGAATTAAATTAAAGTATATTAGAATATTTATAATATGTAAAAAATATTATTCAGATTGCTTTTATATCAAAGATAAAAATAAGACAAGATAATCAAAATATACGTATAATTATCTTGCCTTATTTTTATTTATTCATTTTTATATAATAAAAGTATACCAATCTAAAGTTATAAGATTAATACTATTATTTAATTTGCTACAAAAAACAACTTGTCTTGTAAACTTACATCTCCATTTATCAATTCAGCTTCATATACTGTTTTTTTAAGACTCATATCAAATACTTGAAATTTTATTGGTTTAGTTCCAACTATATCAGAAGTAACTCCACTTCCTTTTTTCTCTCCTGAAATATTTTCCTTTACACTTGAAATAGAATATATTTTATCATCTAGCAACTTAACTTTTCTAACACCAGATAACGCTTCATCATAATTTACTTTTAAATTAAGCCTTTCATAATCTTCTAAATTAATCTCATTGGAATCAACACTATAAACAAGATTAATTATAGAACGACTTTTATCTGTAACTATAATATTTAGTTTGTTATCTTTAACAATATAGTCTAACTTTGTTTTACTTAATAAACCCCTTTCCCTTTGGTCAGCATTTTTTTCTTTATTTAAATTATCCATAAACTTATTACTTTTATTGAAAGAATTCTCTTCTATATCATATACAATAAAATCTGAATAATTATCATGACCTTCAATGTCACCATTTATATCTTTGTTATTTAATCTCTCCAAATAAAGTTTAGTTCCAATAGAAAATTTAATCTCGTTAATACTCTGTTGGTATTTGCTTTGCGAATTTAAATTAAATCTATTTAATAATTTATAGGATTTATTTTTTATGTCTATCTTTAATATACAAATATTATTGACTGTAGCACCTGAAACATTGGTTTCACTAATCACCATATATAAATTTCCCCTATATATTTGGTTAAAAACAGTTCGCCAGCTATTTTCTTTAAAATCAGATTTTTTTAAATCAATATCAAAATTTTCTTCTAAACCACTTTTTAAATTTTTATTTGAAACTTTTATATAATCATTTAAATTGTTTCTTTCATGTACTGAATTAGACTTAGTAGAAGTATATGCTACACCTATATTCAAATCATCTTTATATATAAATTCGCTTCCTTTATCATCAATAAAATCGCTGTATTTCTTATCAATATGCAAATAATCATTTCCAATTTTAGTTTTAGGATTTGTATCATTTCTTGTCCCATTTTTACTTATGATTACTTCTTCATAAGTATATTTACTTATATTAGGTGTATATACTAAACTCACTCTTCCTATATCCTTTATATTGCCATTTAAAGTTCTTATAGATAATTTATTTTTATTAAGATAACTCAATATCAAAGCCATAATAATCATTGATAAACATACTGTTATAAAACATATTGTATATTTTCCTAATTTCTTTTCTCTCATATATACACCTCCTAAAAGTCAATTTTATTATTTAAAAGTTTATTAGACACAAAACTACATACAAATATACTCACACTTGAATATACTACAGTAAATACATTACTATATTCATAAGGTATAATAAATTCTACAAGAATTATAAATATTAGAATTTCTATAACTAAAAATAGAAAACTCATTAAAGCCCTCATCTTATACACAGATTTATTTATAAGAATTGATGTAAATACTACACATATAACTCCTATTAGTAAAAATACATATTCTACTAATAAGTTCTCAAAGCTGTATGGAAGTAAAATATTTAACTTATATATTGTTTCTTGTACAAAATTATAGTTTGTAATACTACCAAGCATATAATTCGGTAGTATCTTACTTGCAATAAATAAAGTTATAGTAAATAATATCGTGTAGCTATACACTAGAAACAATACATTTAATAATTTAGATATATAAATATTAATTTTATTTTTAGGAAGCATCATAAGTGTATATATAGATTTACTTTTCATATCAAAATCTCTATACCAAATAAAGAAAGCATAACAAATACACACAAATATACCAAACAAAAAACATGATTGTATAGAACCCATTATGTTTCCAAAACTTGAAAATCCCATGACACTTACTGTTTCTATTGTCTTTCCTACTTTTGATAACTGCTCAGTTTTTACTGCATTCTCTATTATATAATTATAATCATTTAAATTTTTCACTAGATTTAAAAATACAATCGAACAGCAACAAATGATTATAAATATATAATTTTTTATGTTTCTTTTTAAATCAAACTCAAATAACTTCATTAAATCTCTCATCAATTCACCTACTTTATTCCAAATTCTAAATTGCTATTTGAACTATTAAACTGTAATTCTCCCTTATACACTATTTCTTTCGAATTTTTATTTATTATATATAGGATAGTCTTATTGTCCCAAGGTAGTACGGGATTTATTTTTGATGTACATACAATGATTTTATTTGAATCAATTTCAATGTTTCTAATGCTTCTTTCTTCTTTTTCATCCAAAACATATTTATCTTCAACTAAACCGCCATCTAGTATGTTATAAGTTATTAAATTTATCTCTTTACTTTTATTGGCATTATCTCTTTCTGACATTATCATATATAATTTACTATCTTTTAGCTTTGCTTTTTCCAAAGACATTCTATCATAACTTTTTAATTCTATTATGTTATCTTTATTCTCTTCAACATTATACTCAAGTAAATTTAGCTTAGAAGCAACATCGTCCCATGTATTTGCATTTATTGCTTCTATCAAAATATACATTTTATCTCCATCTTTACTAGAATAACTTACATCAATACTTTGTATATTGTTGTATTTTTCAAAAAGATACTTGCTTATATTTATACTTTTTATCGTCTCTATTTTTTTATTTTTAGTATTAATCTTTATTATATCTATAGTACTCAAAGCTTCTTCATCTTTTTCTGATGAGTCACTTGGAGCATAAAGCACAGACACATATAAGTCTTTTTTGTATCTTTTTGATGATAGTACTTTTACATGATACTCATCGATATCTTTATCTACTTTATATCTCGTTCTTATAAAGTTGTTCATATCTAGTTTTTCATATTCAATTTTTTTATCACTTCCTTCTGACATAAATACACCTTTTTCTAGGTCTTCTTTTTTCTCATCTATGACAAAATTTATCCCTCTTGAATTAGATTTAGAATCATCATTTATTTCAAAACCAACATGAGCTATTGAATCTAAACCACTAGAGACATCGATTAGATTATTCGTATTCTCACTCTCTTTTATTGATTTTAATAATTCTGTTTTTTTAGTTTTATTACTTCCATTTATTATATATCTTGAATTTATATATCCATTAAAATCATATCCAAAATCTATGTTTATATAGTCCAATTCATCTGGGTCACCTTTTATAGTTTTTATACTTAAATTGTTTTCATTGTTCAATATGTCTATACTAAAATATATTGCTACTGCTAAAAATATAATAAGTATAGATACTTTAGATTTTAATTTCATGACACACCTCCTAAACAGACAACTTCTTATTTATTAAAAAATAAGAGATTCCATTTAAAATAAACATTATAACTATAAAACTTAATACATAATTACCTAAAGAATTAAGTTGTGTTCCAACAAATCCATAATACTTTCTAAACAAACTAATTATATTTATATACACTGTTGAAAAATATAGCCCTGCCAAAATTATCAAGGTAATTAAAATCACATAAAGTTTACCTCTGTAAGAAAATGTGAATAATATACAACAATTTAAAAAAGAAATAGCTAAAAGCAGTAAAATCACATAAATTGTTATAAAAGAAACAAAATCGATTGGAATACTTTTTAAATTTAAATAATATAAATCCTGAGCAAAGGACATATTAACTATTGGAATATTTCTAAAAATAAAATTAAATATATATTTACATATAAATAATGTTGCTATCTGACTTATCAAAAAACCATATACCATTGTTATCAAAGCTATTGACTTAGATATGCAAAGCTTAAATTTATCCTGCGGTAACATCATTAAAGTATAAATACTTTGATTTTTAGAAAAGAAATCTCTTTTCCACATAAAAATATAGTATGTAAACATTCCCAATATTCCGTACAGTAAAATTATTTGGATACATCTAAGATTCCCAATTACACCTATTCCATAAAATACACCTCCAAAATCCTCTATTGCTAAGTTTATAATAAATTTAGAGTTCTTAAATTTAATAATTTCAAATAAATTTAAACACAGTGTAATTAAAGATAAAAAAGATATATAAGCTATATAAAACCTCTTATTTCTCCTTAAATCTACATTTATTAGACATAGAAGCTTATTCATTCTTATATACCTCCCTCATTTTATCTAATATAGACTTACCCTCTCTTTCTCTTAAATCTTCTGCATTAAATGATGTTATTATTTTACCTTCATCAAGAATTATAACTTCATCAACTAGGCTTTCTATTTCTACTATCTCATGAGTTGTTATAATAATAGCTTGATTTTCTTTCATATATTGTGCTATTACCCCTATAAATTCTTCTCTTTTAAACAAGTCAATCCCTGTGAATGGTTCATCAAGTAATATATAGTCTGGGTCTTGACAAAATCCAAGTATTAATTTTACTCTTGCAATATTTCCTTTAGATAAATTGTCAATTACTTCATTTTCATTCAGTTTAAATATATCCATCATTTCTTTTGATTTTTCTTTATTCCATCTTGGATAAAAAATTTCCATAAATTCAAATGACTCTTTTATTGTTGTATTACTAAAGTGAGATTCTACATCTGGAACAAATGCAAGTTTATTATATATGTTTTTATTCATTTTTTCTCCATCTATTAAAATCTCTCCACTGTCAATTTTTATAAGTCCTGCTATTGCTTTTAATACTGTTGACTTACCAACACCATTTATCCCAAGTAAAGCTGTTATTTTTCCTTTTTCAATATTGAAGCTTACATTCTTTAAAGCCTCTATTTTTTTTACTTTTAGCCCTTGCATTCTTTTATATGTTTTACTTACATTTTTAATTTCTATCATATTAGTGTCCTCCATATTTAATATGCTTGTACAATTAACCTTATAAGTTAAGTGTTTATATTTATTAAAAAACTAATATCTATCTTCTATTATCTTTAAAACTTCTTCTTTAGTAACATTTATCGCCTTCATATCTTCTATAAATACAACTAAAGATTCATTTATTAGCTCTAGTTTTAGATTTTTTAATATATTTTCATCAACTGTCACGCTACTCTGATAGTTTTTAAAAGTATTTATTATATTCATATCACCCATCTCCTTATATGCTCTTTGAACAGTATTTAAATTTACTTTTAAATTAAGTGCCATTTCTCTTCTTGATGGTATTGTTTCTCCTGGTTTTAATTCTCCGGTTACTATTTGTCTCTTTATATGCTTTATTATTTGCAAATAAATGGGAGATGTATTATCTAATTCAAAATTCATACTTCCTCCTATTCTAGTGTATTAATACTATAATACACTTTTTCTAAAAAAATACATTCCTACTTTAAATTTCATTTTATATTTCATTAAGTGTATTATACGATTAATACACTTGATTTGTAAACACTTTTTTATAAATTCTTTGATTTTAATTTATTAAATCATTGAAATCAAAATTCAAATAATAAGTTTACAAAATCGAGCATCAAATGAGAGGATATATATTTTATGTTATGTTAGACTTGAAAACAAGCAGACAAGGTAAGGTTATCTCATCAACGAATCAAAAATCTTATATTGTACTAATACTTAATGGATTAATGAAACCATTATAAACATACTTAGGGAGGAAAACAAATGAATTATAAAATTGAAATTAAAAACATCGAATCAGTCACAGCAGCTACTATGAGTTACAATGGACCTATGACTGAAGCAACAAAATATTTTCCAAATGTATTTAAATCTATAAAAGGAAAATCAAATGGTGCACCATTCTTCTGCTACCATAATGTTGACCAAGAAACTGGCATAGGAAAAATGGAGTTATGTGTACCAACTGCTGAAACTCCAAATCGTATAGGTGTAACAATAAAAGAGTTTCCTAAAACAAAAGCTTTGTTTTTTACCCACATGGGTTCATATAGTAATTTGCCAAAAACATATGAAATGATATTTAAATATATTCATGAAAATAATCTAACGATACAAACTCCTTGGAGAGAAGTATTTATTAAAGGACCAGGTATGCTAATAAAAGGTAATCCAGATAAATATATTACAGAAATCATATTTCCACTTAAAGAGGAGGAATAATATATGTTGGCAATCGAAATCAACAATTTAGTAAAAGAATATAAAAATGGTGTAAAAGCTTTAAATGGTCTAAGTTTTAGTGTAAAGGCTGGAGAAATCTTTTCTTTGCTTGGTCCAAATGGTGCTGGTAAATCTTCGCTTATCAATATTTTGACCACTTTTTACAAACCTACAGCTGGTAATGTAACAATGTTTGGAAAAGACTTAATAAATAATCCATCTTGGATACGCACTCAAATTGCTTGTGTAGCACAACAAATATCTATTGATGAACACCTGTCTCTTATGGAAAACATGCTATTCCAAAGTAAAATGTATAAAGTGGAACCACAAGTTGCAAAAGAAAGAATAAACTCTTTAATTGAAAAATTTGAGTTAACTAGTTACTTAAAGTATCCTACCTCATCTTATTCTGGTGGAGTAAAACGTAGATTAGATATAGCTATGAATATGGTGTCATCTCCTAAAATTCTATTTTTAGATGAACCTACTGTTGGTATGGATGTAGATTCAAGAAAAGCTATGTGGGATATGCTACTAAAAATTAGAGATGAATATGGTACAACTATTTTTCTAACTACTCATTATCTTGAAGAAGCTGAACAACTAAGTGATAATATCTGTATTATGAAAAATGGAAAAGATTTGGCACAAGGAACACCATCTAGTTTGCGTAGTTATATTAAGCAAAACATACTTCGTATCGTATTTCATGATAATGAAGATATAAAAAAATATAAAAATGATATTAAAAATACTTGCTTAGTTAAATTTATGAATGTACGAGGAAATTCACTTTTTATAAGTGTAGAAGATAGTAGAACTGCACTTACTTCAATAAATAAATTTCTTTTAGAGCATAATATAAAGTTTGATGCAATAGAAATTGTAGAACCAAGTCTTGAAGATGTTTTTTTAGCATTAACAAGTTCTAAAAAGGATTCAAAGGAGGAATGGAAATGTTAAATATCTTATGGCGTAATATGAAATGGCGTTTTAAAAATCCAATTTCATTTGTAGTTACTATATTACAACCTCTTCTTTGGCTTGTACTTTATAGCTCTGTCGCAAACCAAACTATGAGTGATATGAATATTGATAATTATACAGCTTTTATACTTCCAGGTATAATTGTATTGGTTATCTTTTCATCATGTAGTAGTGGTGGTATCATCAATTTTATAATGAAAAATAGCGGAAGTTTTTATAGAGTTTTAATTGCACCTATTAGTAGATATTCCATTGTCTTTGGTCAGTTACTAGAAGCTATCCTAGTGTCTTTTATTGAAGTAGCAATTTTATGCATAGTAAGCATATTCTTTTCAGTAAAAATAGCATCTGGTATTGGTGGAATTGCTATAATGATAGTATTGATATTTATGACAGCCTTTTTTTTATCAAGTCTTGCTTATGCTATAAGCCTATTATTACCAAATGAAATAATTTATGAAACAATTATGACTGCCATTGTACTTCCTATTTTCTTTTTAAGCTCTGCTCTCTTCCCTGTTGAAGATTTATCTGGAGGATTAAAAATAGCAGTTATGCTCAATCCATTTACCCATGTTATTAATACTTTACGTAGCCTAATATTTGGTAAAACTATTCTGGTTGGAGATATACTACCTGTTATAGTGTTATTTTTAATATTATGTTGTGGAAGTTTCGCACTTGCTATGTGGAGACTAAAAAAAGAAATGGTAAGTTAATTTTTGAAGATAATGTGTGTAGATTTGTAAAAAACTAATCTATTATATATACACTAAAGATACACTAAAAAAGGTGGTGTTCCAAAATGATTAATTAAAATCATTTTGAGACACTACCTTTATAATTCATGCTACTTAAGTGTATATTTATAAATTTATACAAGAAACTATAAACTAAAGTACTTATATGTATAATTACTTATTAAACTTCTTACTACCTAACTTCATGTGGAACTTAGTATCTTTTGGAATGCTTGGGTTTATACCTCTTAATGTAGGTATTTCTCCACATATCAATTGTATAGGTACTATGAAGTTAAACGTTTGATAGTAAGGGTTATCTATAATATTTGCCTTTAAATTTTTGTCTTCTTCTGCAACATCTCTACCTATGACAAATACATTGTCTGTCCATCCAGAAAGTACTTCAACCATCTTAGTTACTCTAGGCTCTTTTCCTGTATCTAGTATAAATATAGTAGAATCACTATTTATAGCATTGTACACACCATGTATGAACTCTTCAAACTCATATCCAGTTACAGGTATTCTCATTGTCTCTAATAATTTTAATGCTGACTCTAATGTATCTCCATATATATCAGAGTTGCCTACTATTCTTATTTCTTTAGCGTTAACTAGCTTTTCTTTGTTTCTTTCAATCCATTGTTCAGATGATTTATATACTGATTCAAATCTATCTATTGCATCTAATATCTTATTTATCTCTTCATTGTACTTTTCACTAGATATTATTCCTTTTTCTCTAGCTATTTGAAGACCTAATAACATTAAATTTAACTTTGTGCAATAAAAGCCTTTTGTTTTCGCACCAGATTTTTCTTCACCACAATTCACTGTTAATATATAGTCAGAAATCTCATCTATCAGAGCATTTTTACAACCCGCCATAGATGCTATTTTACAACCTTTGTCTTCAGCTAACTTCATAGCATTATATACAGAATAACTACTTCCACCTTGAGATATTCCTACTACCAAAGTATTTTTATTATCAAATTTAAACGTATCTTCAGTTATCATAAATGGATACTTTTCTACAACATCTATGTCTAATAAATTTTGTAAATATGGTTGTACTTGCAATCCTGAGTGGTAACTAGTACCTGAACCTGTTATTATAATCTTTTTTATATCTTCTTTCTTAATTTCATTAAATAAATTATCTGCATTAGATATCATTTCTCTCATTTTAACTGGTGTTTCTAACATATAATCTTGTATTCTCATTTTGTATGCCTTCCTTATTCATATATTCAATAAATTATAATTTTGTTTCTATAATAATCCTATTGCATGTAAAGCAATTCCTCCCACTATAATGCCTAGAGTTAACTTTGTTACACTTACCTTTCGCTTTAACATGTAATATATTACAAATGCAAAAGTTAAAGGCAACATATTAGGTATTATTTTATCTAATATATCTTGTAAAACCACTTCTGCACCATTTAAATTAAATTTTAATGGAGTGGTTATACTTAACATTGTTGCAACCATTCCTCCTACAACAAATAAACCAACTGTTGTAGCCATAGACATTATTTTCTCCATAAGCCCTTCTCTTTGTATTCTTTCAAGGGAATTTACCCCGACTTTATATCCATATTTAAGTCCAAGTATTCTTAGAGCAAATGCTGGGATATTGTACAATAGTAAGAATAATAGTGGTCCAAATATATTTCCTTCTTTTGCAAGTGATACTCCTATTCCAGCCGCTATAATTCTAAATGTTCCCCAAAACAGCGAATCCCCAATTCCTGCAAGAGGTCCCATAAGAGCTGTTTTAACAGCACTAATTGAACTTTCATCAAATTCTGGATTATTAGCATTTTCCTCTTCCATAGCTACGGTTATACCTAATATAGCAGGAACTACTACTGTGGTTGTATTAAAAATCTCTAAATGTCTTTCTATTGCTTTTGCTTGATTTTCTTTTTTATTATATAACTTCTTTATTGCAGGTAACATTGCATAACAGTAACCTAAATTTTGCATTCTTTCATAATTGAATGCACCTTGAAGAGCAAATGAACGCCAAAACATACTTCTTAATTCTTTTTTTGTTAGTTTATTCAAAGTCAATCTCTCCTTCCGTTAAAATATTAGTTGCTACTTGAGGATTTTGACTATTTTCTTTGTTATTAATATAAAAGTTTAATATAACTGCTACACAGACTCCAAACAACGCTATTGCAGTTATATCTAGTCCAACATAAGATGCTAAGAGGAATCCTATAAAGAAAAATACAGACATCTTTTTTGAAAGTAACATATCCATAAGTAGTGCAAATCCTACTGCTGGTAACAATGTTCCTGCAACACCTAATCCATCTAGTATAACTTTAGGTATTGCATTTATTAATGTTGTAACTTTATCAGCACCAATCATAATTGCTAAAAATGTTGGAACTGATGTACTTAAAAAGAATAATACTACTGGCACCCACATCATTATGGTAACCTTTTTAAAGTCAGCTTGTTTAGCATAGAAAACTGCCTTTTGAGAAAAATATGAGTTTACTATTCTAACTAATACTCCAAGAGATTGTGCTAAGACTGCTACTGGCACTGCTACAGCTAGAGCAACTTCTGCACCATTTCCTGATAATATAGCAAAAGCTGTACCTAATACACCACCTGTTACTACATCTGGAGGAGTAGCTGCACCTATTCCTGCAATTCCCATCCAAATTAATTCAAGTTGTGCACCAATCATAATTCCTGACTTTATATCTCCTAAAACTAATCCTACTAATGCCCCTGTAACTATTGGTCTATCAAACATAGATTGACCAAATATACGTCCATCTAATATACCAAAGCCTGCTATAATAGCTAACATAATAGCTTGTACTAACATAGTGAACCTCCCTCTTAATTTACATTAATTACATCACATTCTTGATTTCATTTTTATTTTCTAATAATTCATTTACATGAACAATTCCATTTCTCGCTTCCTCTAAACCCGATTTAGCTAATAGCTTTGCATCCTCTTCTAGTGATAAAAGAATATCCAAAAGCATTGGTAAATTTACTCCTGTTAATAACTCAAATTTAAACCCCTGCAAAAGTAAATTAGTACATATGTTTGCTACACTTCCACCAAATATATCTGTTAGTATGATAAGTTCTCCATTATCTTTGTTATTTGATAATATACTTATCATTTCTTTCTCAGCATCGTCTGCTGATTTATCTTTTGTCATACAAAAGTACTCAACATTACTTAATGAACCAATTATTAATTTACTTGTCTCAACAAGCTCCTTAGACAATTCTCCATGTGTTGCAATTAAAAATTTTTTCATTTTCTTTCTCCCAAATTATTTTATTAAGTCTGATAATTTTTTCTTTTTGTCTCTAGGTAACATTCTAAATTCTATATCAATTCCTAAATCAGCTATTTCTTTAAAATTTTTTATATCATTATCATCAACAGCAACTAAGTCTGTCAGCTTCTTCTTTCCTTCTTCGTATCTTAATCCACCTACATTTATTTCTTTTAAAACTCCTCCTGAGTTTTTAGCTACATCTAAAGCATCTTTTGTATTTTTTACCAATACTAATACATTACTTTTCTTTGAAGAAGCAAATTTTTCTACTATTTCTCCAGATTCCTCTATCCCCCTTATATATAAAGTTACATTACTAGGCTTAGCTAAATTTAATGACATGGCTTTCATTTGATCGTTTTTTGCTTCATCATTTGCAACTAATATTACATTTATACCTAGTGATGTTGTCCATCCATATGCCACCTGCCCATGTATTAGTCTGTCATCAATCCTCATTAAAGATATCATTTTCCTCAAATCCTCCATTATATATTAAAATTTTTATTTTTTATCCTCTTGTTTACTTATAAAAGCAAAAAGCATGCCAACTAGTGGCATACTTTTTTTAATTTTATTTATTTATTTTTTAATACCGTATTTTACTGAAGTGAACCATAAATAATATTATAGATGTATCCTATTTCTGAAATAGATATTTGCACACTATAACTCTTTTCTAGCACACTAAATGCATTTTTTATTAGTTTAACTTCACTGTGATGGTTTTTAATTAATAAATTCATATCAGTATACTCTTCAATCTCAGCTTGTCTAACTAATCTTTCAATCATACAACTTAAGTGAACATATAAAGCAATTTTTTTGTCATTAGGAAGTTTTTTCTTTTGATTGTTTTCTATAGCGTTGATTCCTTCTTCTATTCTCTCTATTATTTTTTTTGAGTCTAAAATAGTCAGACTATCTATTACTCTAGTCAAAGAAAAATTCTTTATGATAGAATCATTTATGTTTTTGATTTTTTCACTTTCTACTACTTTACTAAATATTCTAAAGACATCCTCTTCTCCTTTTCCTGATATTATATCCTCTAACAGTATGAAATCTACTCCATTTACATTTGGATTAGCAGTTCCTACTATTGCCAATACATCATACATCTTAAAAATTGGATCTTTATCTCCCATAAAAACAAGACTCTCATAATCATGAGGTATTATCTTAACATCAACTATACCAATTAAACTTTCTGAAAGTAGATGTTGGATTTTTATAGCAGTACCTATCCCAGTAAAGCAAGAAGATACTATAGCATACTCCTTATTTTTTTGAGGATAATACAATTGTATATTGGGTTTAATTTCTTCATCCATAATTTCTGCAATATCTTCAATATTTTTACCTTGCATTAATAAATTGCCTACCTCTAGTGCAGAAATAGTGGATATTTGGTCTATAAACAACATTGGACTATTTATTTTGCTCTTTAAATCTTCATATATCAGATTAAGAGAGCCCATATCAAATAACACAACTAGTCCATTTTTTATCCTATCTCCTTCCAAGTATCTAGACATTTGATTTGATACATCAGCAATTGTCGCATCTATTGGCATATCAATAGCTGTAAATACATTTTTACCCAACATACGATTACATACATTTGCCATACTACTAGCAGTAGCATACCCATGTGCTATAATCATTGCATTAATTTTATTAGACTTCATTCTTATAACTGTTGACTTAATAAATATAATCATTATAATTATATCTACATTATTAAGGTACATATCCAATCTATTTGCTATTAATGTTGATACTTTATTTATTATAGAGTATTCTTTGTAATTCTCTTTTTTTAAATATGTTAGTAATTTACTTTGTAAAATTTTACATTCATCAGACAATTGATAAGACTCATCCTTCAAATAAAGATACGAAGAAAATGCTAATACATTATTCCCATCATATTTTATATTGTTGTTAACTTCTAAATTTCTAAATATGTCCTGCATTATAGATATTATAAGCTCCATAAGTACATTTTTATTTTCATCATTATTTGAAAAAACTAAGTTATCCATTAATCTAATCATTAAGTTGGAACTCTTTTCACTAAATAACTCTTTCGTTATTTCTTTTTTTTCTAGTCTATCAAAATAATCTAAACACTTTATAAGACTTTGATATATTATATTTCTTTTATTTCTTTCATTTGATGTCTCAATATTAAATTGTTTAGGAGAAAACACAATACTTTTGCTTTTAGCACTTTGGAACTGAAATATATCTACATTTTCTATATAAATATTTCTAGGAAGGTCTTGAAGTGTAACAAAAATATTTCCATTTCTTTTTTGATTTTTTGCATATGCCCTTCCACATGCATATTTTATTACATTTTTACATTCACCTATATTACCTTTGAATTTTATCTTTAAAATCGTATTTAATGTAATTTGAGTTATCTCTATGGGTAAACCAAGTACCTTACTTTCCTCATATATAAAATGTTCTATAATCTTCCTTTTTTCAATAGTTCCTCTTTCCTCTATATTTGGAACATAAATATTTATAGTTATTCTTCTTAAAAAAGTCTGCAAAAACTCAGATAAGCTTTCTGTTGTAGCAAATACTAGTCTTACCTTAGCACTTCTATTTACTCCATTCTCTCCAATTCTAGAAAATGTACCTGTATCCATAAATGTAAATAACTTTTCCTGACCTTCACTGTTTAATCTATGTACCTCATCTAAAAATAATATACCACCATCAGATTTCTCTATTAACCCAGCTCTAGATTCATTTGCTCCAGTATAAGCCCCCTTGACATGTCCAAATAGTATACTTGATAATAACTCTGGATTATTATAATACTGTGCACAGTTTAGTACATTATATGGAGAATTTTTTTCTAATATATTACTACTTACACTATATTTATATATTACCTTCGCTAAAAAAGTTTTACCTACACCACTTTCGCCTGTTAGCATTATTGTAAGTCCATCATTTGGATAAAGTACAGCGGTTTTTATTTGTTCTATTGCCTCTTTTAGGCTACTTTCATGACCTATAATACTGTTAAATACAATTTCCTGCTTTAATAATTTACACTCATTATTAAGTTCATCAACACTTTCATAAATACTTTTTTTCGTAGGACCTATTGCATCATTTATCTTATTTTTTGGTAGAAAGATAACAGGTCTACTATTTATCTTTATAAGATTATCAGATTTTACCAAATCATTTAATAATCTGCTTGATTGAGTTCTACTTAAATTAAATTTTTTTACTATATCTTCTGTTACTATACCACTCTGGTTTTTAAGTTCATCAAAATTGTTAAATAATACCTTTTCATTTATAAAACGTAAAATCTCATTCTTCATAATCAACCTCCAATATAAATATCAATAATACCAATGTATCATTTATATATTAGTGCAAATTTAGGAATAAAGTACATATAAAAACAACTCTATACTTTTTAAGTAAGAGTAAAATTTTAAAATACTATACACATA
>NZ_JAGWCT010000092.1:0-15616 GCF_020657815.1 Clostridioides sp. ZZV15-6597
GTTTAACTTTAATACTCCTTTTATAATATTATGATATTTTTTGTAATATGTTTGAAAAATAAAGTTAAGTTTGTAAAAAATAGTTTTAAAGTATAATTTTTTTTAACACTGTTTTATTATAGTATAAACTTGTGCTAAAATAGAGTATATAACATAAGATGATGAGGTGCATATGAATACGTTAGATGAGACATTATTAAAAGAAATTATAAGTTCTAATAAAAAATATACAAATTATGGACAAGTTGCTAGTTACATACCAGAATTAAAAAATGCTCGTAGAAATGATTTAGGAATTTGTATTATAGATAGTGAAAATAACCTTTATAGTGCTGGAAATTGTAGCACGAAATTTACTATACAAAGCATTTCAAAACCAATTGTGCTTGCAATGGCACTTATGGACAATGACTGGGAAGACGTTTTTTCAAATGTTGGAATGGAGCCAAGTGGAGACCCATTTAATTCTATAATGAAACTTGAGATTAATGATACTAAAAAGCCTTGTAACCCAATGATAAATGCAGGAGCAATAGTTACCACTTCTCTTATAAATGGGAGCTGTTTGGAAGAAAAAGAAGAAAGAATGCTTAGTTTTTTTAGAAAGTTGGCAAAAAATGATAATATAGGAATAAATTATGATGTCTATAAGTCTGAAAAAATGACTGGAGATAGAAATAGAGCTATGGCTTATCTGTTAAAAAGTGATGGATTTATCAGAGGTAATGTAGAAGATGTTTTAGACCTTTACTTTAAACAATGCTCAATTGAAGTGGATTCTATAGATTTAGCGAGAATTGGTATAAATCTTGCTAATTATGGAGTAGATATAGAAAATGGAGAGCATTTAATGAGTGAAATGGTATCTAGAATTGTCAAAACCTTTATGATGACTTGTGGAATGTATGATGCTTCTGGGGAATTTGCTATTAAAGTTGGAATTCCTGCAAAATCTGGAGTTGGGGGTGGTATAATGGCTTCTGTGCCAGGACGTATGGGTATTGGTGTTTATGGACCTGCACTTGACAAAAAAGGTAACAGTGTCGCAGGAGTTAAAGTTTTAGAGGAGTTGTCAAATAAACTCAGATTAAATATTTTTTAAAATTTTAAGAAAGGATTTTTTTGACAACAACATATAATTTAATATATAATTAAATTGTAAAGAAATATGAATTAAATAAATTTTTTAGGAGGGGTCAATGAAAGAGGTATTGGTATTACGAGATTTGGAGTGCATAAAGGCTATTGCACATCCACGTAGAATAGATATTCTAAAAGCATTTGACAAATCGCCATTGTCAGCAAAACAATTATCTCAATTATTGGAAGAACCTCATGCAAAAATAAACTACCACATAAAAATGTTATACAAAGTTGGTATTTTAGAATTAGTTGAGGAAAAAATAAAGTCGGGGATTGTGGAAAAATATTATTATCCAAGTGCAAAAAATGTGGTTATAGGGAACAGGATACTTAATTTTTCTTTAGACAATGGGGAAGAAAAAGAAGAATTGTACATATCAAGATTTGAAAATATGAGTGAAGTTTTTTATAAAGCAGCAGAGGAAGATGTTTTAGAAAATGAAAATATAGTTGATTATCATGATATTTCTCTTACTCATGATGAATTAGTTGAACTTAATGACACTATGAAATCAAAGATAGATGAAATTTTAAATAAAAGACAAGACAGCGTTGAAGGTTCTAAGTATGATATAGCTATGGTTGTAGTTCCTACAGTTGAAGAAGAATGTCCTAATTAGAATCATTAATTATGTATTAATTATAAAACATAAGATTAGAGATTGAACATCAGAATTTACTTAATAATCAAAAAATACTTTTGAGCATGAGTAAAATAATGATTTTTAGTCTCTATTTTTTTATGCTATTAGAGTGAATAAATATGCTCTTTGAAATTTATCAAAATGGGTATAATTAAACTATAAATATTAAAATTTATAATTAATCTATACGAAATTAATTATAGTTATACTAAAATTAATACTTAATTATTAAAAGTTCAAAAATTAAAATTATATACAAATAAAAGGAGATTAATATGATTAAATTAGGAACACATATTTCAATAGCAAAAGGATTTGCAAAGGCAGCTGAAACAGCTGTGTATATTGGTGCAAATACATTTCAATTTTTTAGTAGAAACCCAAGAGGAGGAAATGCTAAAGAATTTGATGAAAAAGATATAGCTAAATTTCAAGAGATTAGAAAAGCAAACAATTTTGCACCATTACTTGCACATGCTCCATATACTATGAATCTAGGTGGAGTGAAGGATGATGTTTATGAATTCGCAACACGAGTAATAGATGAAGACATAAGAAGAATGGACTCACTAGGTATAGAATACATGTGTTTTCACCCTGGAAGTCATGTAGGCGGTGGAGTAGACTTTGGTATAGATAGAATAGTAAAAGGGCTAAACAATGCTATTAAAGGAGATGAAAATATAACTATACTCCTTGAAACAATGTCAGGAAAGGGAACTGAAATAGGATTTAGTTTTGAGCAGTTGAAGAGCATAATAGATAATATCGAACATAAAGAAAGAATAGGTGTGTGTCTTGATACATGTCATATTTTTTCAGCTGGTTATGATATAGTTAATGATTTGGATGGAGTTTTAGAGGAATTCGACAAGGTTATAGGTATAGATAGATTAAAAACTATACATCTAAATGATAGTATGATGCCATTTGGAGATAAAAAAGATAGACATGCTGCAATAGGTGAAGGTAAGATAGGACTAAAAGCTTTAACTGATTTTATGGAACATCCAAGCATTAAAGATTTGCCATTTTTCTTAGAAACACCTTTTGATGATGAAGGTCATAAGAGAGAGATTAAGATGATTAAAGAAATTTTATCTAGTAAATAATATTTTGATGTGATGTAGGTAGTATTTTAATGTGATGTAGATAGTATTTTGATTTGATATAAATAATATTTTGATGCTATGTAGATTAAATTTAGATTAGAAGTTAGTGAAATATAGATTGGTATATTATGAAGCATATTAAATGAAATCTTGATTTAATATAAAAGAGTATATTATAAACTATATAAATGAACTTGATAATATGTGTATATATTGTGAATAGTATATAAATAGATTGCAAAAATTCTCATAATTTGTTGTATAATTAAAAGTAACATATTGATAATGTGTAAAATTAATTAAAAGTTAGGTGGGGAAGGTTATGAGAAATTTAGGCAAAACTAGTATGAAGATAAAAAGAGTCGGTTTTGGGGGAATTCCAATACAAAGAATTACACAAGAAGATACTAATTTAGTTATAAATGAGCTAGAAAAACAAGGCATAAACTTTATTGATAGCGCGAGGGGATATACAATAAGTGAAGAAGCGATTGGAATTGCTATAGAAGGAAAAAGAGATAAATTTTTTCTAGCTACTAAAAGTATGTCTAGAGATTATGATTCAATGAAGAGAGATGTGGAAATAAGTTTAAATAACTTTAAAACTGATTTTATAGATTTATATCAATTCCACAATGTTAAAGAAGAAGAGTATGACAATCTTTTTAAAGGTAAAACAGCTTATAATGCTCTTTTAGAAGCAAAAGAACAAGGTAAGATAAAACATATTGGTATAACTAGTCATAACTTAAATACTATAGAAAAAGCTTTAGAAAGTGGCAAATTTGATACTATACAGTTTCCTTACAATATAGTTGAAGGACAAGCAGACGAGGTATTTAAGAAAGCTCATGAAAAAGGAATTGGTATAATAGTAATGAAACCTTTAGCTGGTGGAGCTTTAGATAATGCTACATTGGCTATTAAATATATATTGTCTAAGGACTATATAGATGTGGTTATACCAGGAATGGATAATGTTGAGCAAGTTAGACAAAATGTCGCTGTGCTTGAAAATCTTGTATTAGATGAGAATGATGAGAAAGCAATTGAAGAAATAAGAAATTCTCTAGGTAAAAAATTCTGTAGAAGATGTGAATATTGTATGCCTTGTGCTGTTGGAATAAATATACCTTTAAGCTTCTTATGTGAAGGATATTACACTAGATATGGATTAGAGGAGTGGGCTAAGGAAAAATACGAGGTTATGGATGTTAAACCTACTGAATGTATTGACTGTGGGCTTTGTGAGAGTCGATGTCCATATGAACTTCCAATAAGAGAAATGCTGAAGGGTGTTGTTGAAAAGTTAGGGTAGATTTTACTTATTGAAATCGGTGTAATAAATTTACGCCGATTTCTTTTTTTATGTAAGTATAATTAATATGATAAGATTGTGTTTATGAAAGTATTAAGTGTTATGTCTATGTAAGTATTAATTATTATATAAATATTGTTTTTGCATCAATATAGTTTTATATAGCATATACAGATTTTTATTTTTCAAAAATATTATAAGATATATCATATTTAGATATTGGATAAAGTTCAATTTCAACTCTAGGGTTATCCTTATCTATAAAATCAAATAAAAGTACTGGCTTAAGCTGCTTATCATTTTTTATTATTCCACTTTTTTCAATACCATCACAAATGCTCTTTGGATAGTTATGTAAATCGCCCATTCTCTTATTAGGGAAGAATAATTTTAACACTGTTATTAAATTTTCTTCAACAGTTTCTCCTTGATACTGTTGATTTATAAAACCTGCAATCATGTTCTCATATGCTAAATACTTAGAATATTTTCCCTTTGAAGGCATCCATGCTTGACCATTTATATTATGAAGTTTAAAATTAGATTTACTAATGGGTCTACCTGGTATTGTTATTTTAATCAATTTATTCACCATCCTTATACAGTATTTATTATAATCTGTGGATGATTTAAAAGCAAATTCTTATTTGTTGTGCTTTTATGAATAACAAAATATAGATAGTGAAAAATAAGTAGTGTTATAAGAGCAAAATAGCTGAAAATTTAAAATAGATAAATATTAAATTATACTAAGACAACAGTACATAAAAGTCAAATTATATAGGAAATAAATTATATAAATATGTAAATTTAAAAAATTAGACTATTTAGACTATACAAATGTTGTTATGTCTAAACAAAGAAACAGAAGTAGCATAATTGTAATTTTAGAATTTAAGTTGAGAAGGAATAATTTTATGGATAATAACAGAGTAAAAGAATTTTGTAATCTTATAGGATTAAAGTGTGTAGGAATAGCTGGAGTAGATAAGTATGAAAATCTAAGAGATATACTTGAAGATAGACAGAAAAAAGACTATTTAACAGGTATGGAAGAACCTATAATTGAAAATAGAATTAATCCTAGAAATATAATGGAAGATGCTAACTCCATAATAGTGTGCGCTTTTCCATACCATATAAATAGACAAGAAAAGAATAAAAATTCAAATTTATCAAAATATTGTCATGGAAAAGACTATCATATTGTAGTAAAAGATTTTTTACAACAAATTTGTGATTATATTTCCAAAAATGTAGAAGGTTTTAAATATAAGATATTTGCTGATAATGGACCATTAGTTGACAGATATTTAGCTTATTTATCAGGTATTGGATATTTTGGAATAAATAATAATATTATAACTGATGAATATGGTTCTTATATATTTATTGGATATATAGTAAATAATTATAAGTTTGAAGAAGATAAACCACTAGAAAAAAGCTGTTTTAAATGTGGAAAATGTGTAAAATATTGTCCGGGAAATGCTATATTGGGAAATTATGATATGAATCCTAAAAAATGTTTATCATATATAACTCAAAAAAAGGGAGATTTGTCAGAGGAAGAAAAGTATGTTTTAAAGAAAAGTAAAAAGATATTTGGATGCGATATTTGTCAGGAAGTATGTCCGCATAATATTGAAATACCAACAACTCACATCTTGGAATTTAAGGAAGATATAATAGATTATTTGGATTATGATGAGATACAAAATATATCAAATAAAGAATTTAAGAGGAGATATGGAGATAGAGCTTTTAGCTGGAGGGGTAAAAATATAATAAAGAGAAATATGGAAATAATTTTAGATAAGTATGATGACTAATAATAAGAGTCTATTTCATATACTTTAATGTGTATTTACTTTAACACTTATGGTGTAAAAGTCATATTATATCATTAAAGTTAAATATGGGGAGGTGGGGGAGTATTGAAATATAATAATACATCTGAAATAAGTCCACTAGATAGTATATTGGGTCAAGAAAGAGCAGTAGAAGCTATGGAGTTAGGTTTAAAGATAAATAATCCAGCCTACAACATATACCTAGCTGGGGAATCTGGAACAGGTAAAAGTACTTATGCCTTAAAGGTTTTAAATGAATATGCATCTAAAAAAAGTACACATAAAGATTGGTGCTATATATATAATTTTGAAAACCCTAGAGAGCCTATGATAGTTGAATTAGAAAAAGGGTTTGGAAGAGAACTTAAGAAAGACATGGAAAAGTTAGTTGAAAGTCTTTTAGAAGATTTTAAAAATGCATTTGAAAGTGAAGATTTTGAAATAGAGAAAAATAAACTTTTGGATGAATATGAAATAGAAAAAGATATGTTACTAAAGCAGATTAAAAAATATGGAGAAGAAAAAGGATTTAAACTAAAACAAAGTAAAATGGGAATAGTTTTCATACCTTTGAAGGAAGATGAAGAAGAAAGTGATATATCAGATGAAGAGTTTTATAAGGCTAAAAGAGAACTCGAAAACATGGCAATACAAGTTGTATATAAAATTAGAAACTTGGAAGAAAAAGCTGAAAAGGCTGTGTTAGAGCTTGAAGAAGAGATAGCTAAGCTTGTAGTAGAACCTCATATTAAGTCGTTGTGTGAAAAATATGAATGTTATGAAAAAATTCAACTTTATCTGGAAAATATAAAAAAAGATATCATAGAATACATGTATTTATTTTATTTAGATGAAGAAGAATTGAAAGATAAGTATGATAAAGAACACTTTATAAAATATAAAATTAATTTATTTGTAGATAATGGAGGTTCAAAAAATAAGGAATCAGCACCTGTCATAGTGGAGATAAATCCAAGCCCATCAAACCTATTTGGAAAAGCAGAATATGATTATGCAAATGGAAATATAAAGACTGATTTTACAAAACTATTATCAGGAGCATTTCATAGAGCTAATGGCGGATATTTGGTGCTTTATGCAGACCAGTTATTAAAATATACTATGTCTTGGGAAATTCTTAAAAAGACATTGCAAACAAAAAAAGTAATTTTAGAAACACAGACAGCAATTAAACCAGAAAATATGCCATTAGATGTCAAAGTGATACTGATTGGAAGTCATTATATATATGATATTTTATATAGATATGAAGAAGATTTTGGAAAATATTTTAAAATATTTGTAGATTTTGATAGCGAAATGGATAAGAATGAAAATAATGAAGATGGAATAGCTAGATTTATAGCATATCAATGTAATAAAAATGGCTTAAAACATTTTACGAAAGATGCAGTTGACGAAGTTGTTAAGTTTAGTACTAAATTGTCTGGTGATTTAGAGAAGCTATCAACTAAGTTTAATAAAATAATGGAAGTTGTAATAGAAGGAAGTGCATATGCAGAATTTAGAAGTTCCAATTATACAGAGCGAGATGATATTAAAAAAGCAATAAGTGAAAAGAAAAAGCGTATTAATAGAGTAGAAACACACATGGATGAATCAATTGAAAATGGTTTTACTCTAATAGAAACAGAAGGAAAAAAAGTTGGAGTAATAAATGGGCTATCAGTTTTAAGTACAGGAGAATATTCTTTTGGTAGGGCTTCAAGAATTACAGCCACTACTAGTCCAGGAAGTAATGGTATAGTAAATATAGAAAGAGAAGTAAATATGAGTGGCTCAATACATAATAAAGGAGTGCTTATATTAGGGGGCTATCTTTCTGAAAACTTTGCACAAGATTTATTGATGTCACTAAATGCATATATTTGTTTTGAGCAAAATTATGGAGGTATAGATGGAGATAGTGCATCTTCTGCGGAGTTATATGTATTGTTATCATCTCTTAGTGGTGTACCAATTAAGCAAAATATTGCGGTTACAGGCTCTATAAATCAAAAGGGAGATATACAAGTAGTTGGTGGAATAAGTGAAAAAGTAGAAGGATTTTATTCTATATGTAAAACTAAAGGCTTAAACAATGAACAGGGTGTAATAATTCCTAAGAAAAATCAGAGAAATCTTGTTTTATCAGATAAAGTTAATGATGCTATAAAAGGTGGAAAATTTAAAATATATACAGTTGAAAGAGTGGAAGAAGCTATAGAGATATTGACAGATGTTAAATTTGAAGAAATAAAAAAATTGGTCAAAGAAAAATTACTATCTTTTAGTAAGATACAAATTGAGTCAAAAGAATAAGTTTATAATAGAATTTAATGGGTATTTATATGTATAATAAAAAGCAGGAACTTTAATAAGTTTTTGCTTTTTTTGTGAAATATCTGTAGAGTAAGTTTTGTTTTGTATGTTGATGTTTATTTTTTGTTGATATGATTAAACTATATATAAATAGTGTTTTATAAATTGGTATTTTAAGGGGGATAATTATGAAAAATGTAAATAAGAAAGATATAAGTAAGAAAGATGTAAATAAAATTGAAACTCAAAAAGATGTAAATAAAATTTTAGATGAATTAGAAAAATTGTATCCAGATGCTACATGTGAACTAAATTATGGGACAGCCTTTGAACTTTTAATAGCAACTATA
Organism: Clostridioides sp. ZZV15-6597; assembly: GCF_020657815.1. Lineage (NCBI taxonomy): Bacteria > Bacillati > Bacillota > Clostridia > Peptostreptococcales > Peptostreptococcaceae > Clostridioides > Clostridioides sp. ZZV15-6597. Next base: position 8,743 of record NZ_JAGWCT010000092.1, read on the forward strand.
TTATCAGCTCAATGTACTGATGTAAGAGTAAATAAAGTTACATCAGAGTTATTTAAGAAGTACAATACAGCAAGAGATTTTGCAGATTTAAGTATTGAAGAAATTAGTAAAGAGATAAAAAGTTGTGGTCTTTATAAAAGTAAGGCTCAAAAAATAAAAGATACATCTGAACAGTTGTGTGAATTATATAATGGTGAGGTACCAGATACTTTAGAAAAGCTTGTAAAACTTCCTGGAGTTGGAAGAAAGACAGCAGGCGTTGTTCTTAGTAATGCTTTTAATCATCCAGCAATAGCAGTAGATACTCATGTATTTAGAGTTAGCAATAGAATTGGAATAGTGGACGAGCCAAACCCTGAAAAGACAGAATTTGCACTTATGGAAGCTATACCAAAAGAAAGATGGTCACACTCACATCATGTATTGATTTTTCATGGAAGAAGAATGTGTAAAGCTAGAAATCCAGAGTGTGAAAACTGTCCAATAAAAGATGATTGTAATTATTATCAAGAACTTAAAGAAATGAAATAACTTTTCCAAAGTAAGTTGTACAAGAGTGATTTTCTGATATAATAATACTTATGAAAATGTTAGATAGAAAACTATTATGTATAATAAAATAAAAATTATTATTAAAATTATTATATATAATAGTATAATATTATTGTTATTCTATTTATAAAATAAAGTTTAGTAAACAAGAACGATATTTAGGAGGATAAAAATGTCATTAAATATAGTATTAGTAGAACCAGAAATACCTCAAAATACAGGAAATATAATAAGAACTTGTGCGGCAACAGGTTCAACTTTGCACTTAGTAAAACCATTAGGTTTTTCATTGGATGATAAGCACTTGAAAAGATGTGGTCTTGACTATTGGGATATAGCTGATATACAATATTACGATAGCTTTGAAGAATTACAAGAAAAATATCCAAACAGTAAATACTTTTTTTCTACAACAAAGGCTAAACAATCACATTCAGATGTAAAATATGAAGAAAATTGTTTTATAGTATTTGGTAAAGAAACAGAGGGATTACCAGAGCCTTTGTTGAAAGCAAATATGGATACTTGTATTAGAGTACCTATGTTAGATGTTGAAAAAGCTAGGTCGTTAAATTTATCAAATTCAGTCGCTATAGTAGTATATGAGGCTTTAAGACAAATAGGATACCCTAATATGAGGTAGTTTAAATAATCCTAAATTAGAAAGGAGCATACTTAATGAAAAATCTAAAGATAATCTGTGACAGTTTATCGGATGTGCCAAAAGATTTGTTAGATAAATATGATATAGATATTGTTTCATTAACAGTTATATTAGAAGAAAAAGAATACAAGGATAGGATTGATATATCTGGAGATGAATTTTATAAAAAGCTTAGAGAAGAAAATGCATATCCAAAAACTTCTCAAGCTACTTATGCCCAATTTAAGAAAGTTTTTGAGAAATACACGAGTGAAGGTAGAGCAATACTTTATATAGCTGGTTCGGCTACAGCTACAGGAACATATCAAAGTGCTGTAATGGCGAAGAATGATGTAGAAGGTGAAATATATACATATGATTCTAACTTACTTTGTATGGGAACTGGTCTGCTTGTAATAAAAGCAGGAGAGCTTGCAAGTGAAGGAAAATCTATTAATGAAATATTACCTGTTTTAGATGAATTAAAAGAAAAAGCTTTTGTCATATTTTCCGTGGATACATTGGAGTATTTACAAAAGGGAGGAAGAATATCATCTACTAAGGCGGCAATAGGAAGTATATTAAATATAAAACCTATTCTTGAAATAAAAGGTGGGTTAGTCTCACAATTATCTCAAGTAAGAGGTAAGAAGAATGTAATTTCTAAGATGATAGACTTGATAAAATCGAATTGTGGGGATGATTTATCAGACCAAGTTGTATATATAGGATATAGCGATGACATTAAGGAAAAAGAACAATTATCTAGAGTTATGGAGGATGAACTGAGACCTAAGGAAATTAAATTTTTCCAAATTGGTGTGTGTATAGGTGCACATGCTGGTCCTGGTGTAACTGGAATTATATGTATAAAAAATAAATAACAATTTTTTATATTGGGATTATTTATTTTTTTATTAAATTATGATAAGATATGTTAAACATTGATACACTAGATATTATTTGTTTTAGATATAATTAAGTGTTGATATATTAAGTTGAGCTTTTAGGGAAGTGTGTAAATAGATAAAAATCTATTACACACTTTTTTATGGTAAGTTTATTGAAAAAATTAAAGAAATACTTGCAAATGAGGTATAGCAAATTAGTAAATAGGATGTAAAAATATCACAAAAATATAAGGAGTGAATTTTGATGCGTTTAAAAAAATTGTTGGTATTAATGTTAACTGTGGCAATGAGTACTGGAATATTAGTTGGATGTAGCAGTAATTCAAGTGATAGTTCTGGTTCTAATCAAGATAATAAAAATAAGCTAAATGATAAAGAAAATTCAAAAAAATCTGTATCTATGATATTAGATATTGAAGGGTCAAACAATGAAGTTATGAATAATTCAGCTTTGTTAGCTTTAAATACTGCACAAAAAAATCTTAACATAGATACAAATAAAGTGGAATCAGATGATTCATCAACTTTTTCTAATAGCATAGATATTTTATGTAATGATAATACTGACTTGATTATAGCTGTTGGTTCTAGATTTGCAAAGCCTCTAGAAAAGATAGCCAAGAAATACCCAAAGCAACAGTTTGCCATTGTAGATTATGAGTATGACAAACAACCATCTAATATAACTTCAATTTCTTTTGAGGATAATAAGACTGGATATTTGGCTGGATTGGTTGCTGGAAAGATGACAGAAACTGATAAGGTTGGTTTTATAGGTGGTGTAGAGGGATCCAGTAGAAACAAATTTGAATCTGGATTTAAAGAAGGTGTTAAATTTTCTAATAGCAATATAAAAGATGTTTCAGTTGAGTATGTAGATATTTTTAAGGATAGTAAATCTGCTGAATCTGTCGCTAAAAAAATGATGGATAGCGGAGTAGATATTATTTTTTCTAATACTGAGGATGATTCAAAGAGTGTAATAAATGCAGTTAGAGCAAAGAATAAAAAAGTGATAGCAATTAATAAAGATCAGCATGAGTTAGCCCCAGAAAATGTTATAAGTTCTATTGTAAAAGACTTTGAAAAACCTACTTATGACTTAATACAAAGCTTTGTAAAAGGAGAATATAAGGGTGGTAAAGTTATAGAAAATACAATGAAGTCTGGAAGTACTGGACTTGCTCAAAATAGTTCTCAAAATATTCCTCCTGATGTGTTAGAATATGTAAATAAGAACAATAAATAATCTATAGAGACTTCATGTTCTATATCAGGGAGTGAGTTTTGTGAAAATAAAAAGGATATTGATGTTTTGTTTTGTCGTGGTCTTTACAGTTTTTATACTAGTTATCTGTAATTTTGATTTTGGATTTAATAGAGTAAATAATAATTTTAATATAAATAATAATAAGTCTAAACAAAGTGAATCTAAAAATGTGTCAACTTCGTCCGATAAAGATAAGTCAAATAGTACAAGTAGCAATAATGAAGATGAATTGGAAGATGATTCTTATGTACGAAAAACTGTTGGAGTATTGTTAGATACTCAAAGCTTAGGGAATGAATCGTATAATAATCATGTACTGTCAGCTTTAAAAACAGCTGATGAGGATTTTGATATTAGAGAGAAGATTGAAAGACCAAAGACTTCTAATGACTTTGCAAATAGCATAGAAAAATTATATAAATATGAACCAGACTTGATAATAGCAGTTGGAGCTAGATTTGCAGAACCAATTAAACAAGCTGCTACAAAATATCCAAAACAGCAATTTGCGATAGTTGATTATAATTATAAGGTTCAACCAGCTAATGTAATTTCTGTATCATTTCAAGATAATTCTACTGGATATCTGGCAGGTCTTATTGCAGGAAAAATGACTGACACTGGTAAAGTAGGATTTATAGGAGGAGTTGAAGGCTCTAGTAGAGATAAATATGAATCTGGATTTAGAAAAGGGCTTAAAACTTCAAATAAAAATGCTGATTTATTGGTAAAGTATGCAAATGTATTTGAAAATCCTGAGTCAGCTAGAACTATTGCAAAAGAAATGAGAGATTCTGATAGAGATGTTGTATTTTCAGCCACAGAAGATGATGGGAAAAGAGCTATTCAGGTAGCTAGAGAAAATGGTGGTAAAGTTATAGCTATTAATAAAGACCAATATGAGATGGCTCCAGATAATGTAATAAGTTCAATTGTAAAGGATATAGAACAGCCTGTTTATGAATTGATACAGAATGTTGTAAAAGATGGTTTTAAGGGAAGTAAAGTCATGGAGTTTAAGATAAAAGATGGAGAAATTGGACTTACTCCAAATAGCAGTAGAAACATACCACCAGATGTTTTGGAATATGTAAAAAAAGAGTACAATAAGGTGAAAGATACATACTAATTATTGCTGAAGATATGTATAATATTTATGTGAAATGTTATAATTATCTGTAGAGGAGTTGATACATATGGAAGGTAAAATTTTGCAATTTCTGGATAAAATGCAAAACAGTATTAACGACAGATTAGATAAGATGGATGCTAGATTTGACGAAGTGGGCATAAGATTGGATAAAATGGATGCTAGATTTGATGAAGTGGACATAAGACTAGATAAAATGGATGCTAGATTTGATGAAGTGGACATAAGATTAGATAAAGTAGATGCTAGATTTGATGAAGTGGACATAAGACTGGATAAAATGGATGCCAGATTTGATGAAGTGGACATAAGACTGGATAAAATGGATGCTAGATTTGACGAAGTGGACATAAGATTAGATAAAGTAGATGCTAGATTAGATAAAGTAGATGCTAGATTTGATGAAGTGGACATAAGACTAGATAAAATGGATGCTAGATTTAATGGAATAGACTCTAGATTATATAAGATAGAAAATAATCTAGTAGAAATTAAAAAAGATTTAAAAGACACAAAGATAGAATTAGAATATACAGAAAAACATGTTGTAGCTGTTAAGGGAGACACACAAGAGATAAAAAGAGACTTAAATAAAATTGAAATAGTAACAGCAAGCAATTGGAATGATATAGCTAAATTAAAATCAATTAGATGATAAAGTAGAGTTTTTATAAGAATTTATAAAAAAATAAATTAATTAATTTAGATTAATTACATAAAAGTCCAATAATAAGTGTGTAAGTAGAAAAAATCTACTGCACACTTTATTTATATTCAAATAAGAAATTTATCAAAAAAAATAAAAAGGAGTAAAAAATGGAATTTACAAGAGAGCCATTTATACTAGATGACGATTTATGTCTAGCTTTGGTGGACAAAAGAATTAGTTATCTAATGGAAAATGAATTAAAATTAAGAAATATAGAGATAATAAAAACAATAGAATGTAAAGAATTATATGAAAGTATAAAATATCACCCAGATATATGTATTTGTAATTTAGGAAAAGGAGATATAATTGTTGCGCCGAATGTATATAATCAATACAAAGAGTTATTAAGTAAACATAAATTTAATATAATTAAGGGAGAAGCTAATTTATCAAATAAATATCCTTATGATATACCTTACAATATTGCTATAGTTGGTGATTATGCCATACACAATTTTAAGTACACTGATAGAGTAATATTAGATTATATTGAAAATAATAAACTTAAAAAGATAAATATAGAGCAGGGCTATTCTAAATGCTCAATCTGTATAGTAGATAGAACATCTATAATAACATCAGATAAAGGTATTTGGAAAAGCATGAAGAATACAGAAATAGAGTGTTTATTAATAGAAAAAGGTCATATAAATTTATTTGAGATGAATTATGGATTTATAGGTGGATGTACAGGGGTAATTTCTAAGGATAAGCTAGCTTTTTGTGGAGATGTTAAAAAACATCCTGACTATGAACGTATAAAAAGTTTTATAGAAAGTAAAAACAAGGAGATAGTTACACTTAGTAGTGAAAATTTACTCGATATAGGTTCTATAGTTCCTCTCATGACAAGAAAGGAGCGATAACTTTGGTTGAGAAGGATAATATTTCTTCTATGAAATTTTTGAGGAATAATAACGTAAACGATAGATTAATATATACAAATGACATTGTAGAAGTCGTAATTGATTCTGCAAAGCAAGAAGTGTTAAATAAGAAAATACTTAATGGTACTAAAACTGAACAAAGAGCTCTAAATATTGATGAAATATCTACAGAAATAACTAGTATGATAATAAGTATAATGAAAGAGAAACTTTTAAAAGAATACATTCTAAAATACTATGGGCGTACATATCCTGAAGATAAAAATAATATATACATATATTCACTGAACATATTTGCTAAAAAAGAGATTTTTATGAGAGAAACAGTATTTACAAGGGTTAGGAACTATATAGAGGAAAATGATTTTATAAATGTGGAAGGTTTTATTCGATTTAGAATGAGAGAATTTATGAAATATATTTCTGCTATAGGTGATATTGCAGTTGAAGAGTATTTAATAAAAAGAGACCAAGATGAGTTTATAAGAGTTTTAAAATATTTTATAGATACTCAAGAAGAAAAGATAGATTTGCTTAAAGTTCATATAATGGAAGATAATACATTTATTTTATACGATAAAAATGGAAATAAAATAGATAGTATAGATGATGAAGAAATTATAAATATGGTCATAAGAGAAAATTTAAATTATGAGGACTTTTTAATAAGTACCTTATTGACTCTATGTCCTAAGAAGATAGAAATATTAGATTTATTAAATAACAATTGCTCAAAGGAAATCATAGAT
>NZ_JAGWCT010000093.1:0-15589 GCF_020657815.1 Clostridioides sp. ZZV15-6597
ATATTGTAGAAAAAATAAAAATCAAATTAAAAATATATATTTTGATTATATTTTATCAAATTAAAAATTTTAATTTGGCATATTTGTTATAAAAGTAGTAATTTTGTGATAAAATTTAATTATATAGAAATAAGGAGGAACAAATGAAAATTAATTGGAATACAAAGTACACGACAATAGCAATTTATACGTTTATAATAGCTGCTTGTAGTATTATATTCTATCTTGTATCATCACAAATTGATGTATTCTCTAACAATTTAGATATTATGTTTACAACATTGCAGCCATTTATAATAGGGTTTGCTATTGCATATCTTCTGAATTTTATTCTGAAATTTTATGAAGAAAGGCTTTTTATCAAAAGTGAAAAATTAAAAAAACTAAAACAAAAATCAAAAAGAGGATTAGGCCTTTTATTAACATATGCAACAGCTGCATTGATACTTTACTTATTTATGCAATTCGTATTACCTCAAGTAATTGAGAGTATTGTTGGATTAGCAAATGATATACCTATGTATGTAAACAACGCAACTAAGCTTCTTGATAAATTAATGACTGATTTAAATCTTGATGAACAATACTTTAATTTAGCAGTAGATAAATGGAATGAATTTGTCACATACATTATAAAATTTGTAACAGACTTAATACCAATATTAGGAAACATGTTGAAGAATATAGCTTCTAGCATATGGAATATTGTACTAGGATTGATTGTTTCAGTATATTTACTAATTGATAAAGAAAAATTCTATGGATTAAGTAAAAAAATAACTTATGCACTTTTTACAGAAACACAAGCTGCTAAAATTCTAGAATTAACTCACAGAAGTAACTATACATTTGGTAGATTTTTAGGTGGTAAGATATTAGATTCATTTATTATAGGTATTTTGACATTTGTAATACTTACAGTAGTAAAAATGCCATATGCATTATTAATATCAGTAATAATTGGTATTACAAATATTATTCCATTCTTTGGACCACTATTTGGAGCAATACCATCTACAATAATAGTAATGTTTGTTTCTCCAATACAAGCACTATGGTTATTGTTAATTATATTAATAATACAACAGATAGATGGAAATATTATAGGACCTAAAATACTTGGAGACTCAATTGGGATATCTGCATTTTGGATTTTATTCTCATTGTTGGTTGCAGGTAAATTATTAGGCTTTGTTGGAATGGTAATAGGAGTCCCTCTATTTGCAGTAATTTATTCTATAATTAAAGATGTTATTGAGGGTAAATTAGATAAAAAGGGATTACCAACAGATACTTCTGATTATATGTAGTTAAAAATATATAAGTTAATAAAATATTTAAAGCACTGAGACAGCTAAAATCTTGGTGCTTTTTAGATAATAAATTCATTATAGAAGAGGTGTTTTTTGTGGCATTTATAGAATGTAAATTTAAATCAAAATATACAGGAGGAGAAACTGATATAATCGTAGTTTTACCTGTAGCAAATGGAAAAGAACTTTTTACTGGTAAAGAAATATATGATTTTGAAGGTAAGTTTAAAACATTGTACTTGTTTCATGGGCTGGAAGATGACCAAAGTTCATGGATTAGATACACTAATGTAGAACATTATGCCAAAAGTAAAAATATAGCTTTAGTAATACCAAGAGTAGAAACTAGTTTTTACACAGATATGGTGTATGGACATAAATATTTCACCTTTGTAAGTGAAGAGCTACCTAGATTTGTTAGAGCTATATTTCCTTTATCAGATAAGAGAGAAGATAATTTTGTAGCTGGGATGTCTATGGGAGGATATGGAGCTTTAAAATTAGCACTTTCAAAACCAAATGAATTTTCAGCTGTAGCAAGTTTTTCTGGTTCACCTGATATGATTCACGAGTTGGAAAATCAGCAAATAGAAACAAATGCTGATATTCTATTCCATGACTTTGGAAAACCAGAAGATGCTAGAAATAGTGAGAATGATTTACTTTACATACTTAAGAATCTTAAAGAGAGTAATAAAGATATTCCCAAAATTTATCAATTTTGTGGTGATAGGGATTTTTTATATAAGAATAACCAAACCTTTAAAAAATATGCAGAATCTTTAGATGTTGATATTGTATATGAAGAGTGTGTTGGTGGTCATGAATGGCGTCTATGGGATTTGTGGATAAAAAAATTTATAGATGTAATTGGATAAATACTTTATTGTCATTAGGGCAAAACACTATAAAGTATTTTTAAACGTAATAAAGACTGAAATATTAAAATGCAATTATGATTTCAAAATTTCAGTCTCTAAAAAGTTCAATAAAATTTTATTAAGTTCTTATGCGAGTTATTATTGGAGTAAAATTATCAACTATATCTATATAGTATTTACTTAATTCCTCTAAAATATCTTCGCATAAATCAGTGCTGTGACCAAGGTTAATTAGAAACTGTTTTGTAAAATATTTTATTACAGATTGAGAAGATATATCATATTTATGTGAAGTATAGACCCTAATTATCTCTGGTTTCATAGCGAGTATACCAATACAAGAAAGTATCAATTCGTCATGTTCTATAGATTCTTTTTCATTAACATATCTTTTCATGACCATTTCAGTTACACTTCGTTGATAGCTTAAAATAGCTTCCTCATAAGCTATATCTAAATAAAAGTTTCTATATGCTTCATTTTTTAAAAGAAAACAAAGGTCAGCATTCATAGCAAGAAAGAACATCATCATTGTACCTTCTTCATGATAATTATAGATTAAAGATTGCATTTCATCCCTTATATCTTCATATATTATAGCTCCGATTTCACTTTTACTTGAGAAATAATAACTTATTAAGCCTAAATTTATATTGGCTCTTTCTGCAATTTGCCTAGTTGTTGTCTTGTGATAACCTTGTTCAAAAAATAATTCTCTAGCAGCACTTATAATACTAGCTTTTGTTTCCTTACCTTTTTCTGATTTTGACATATTTACTGTGTATACCTTTCTTTTCAATCTTTTTTTGAAAATTTGCTAACTATAAGTATCGTAACCGAACCACCTATTATAGGTACTAGAATTCTGTCAAAGACAGTGAGGATGCCAATCATATTTAAAAATGCTAATATTGCACTTACTATAACAGCACAGATAGCTCCTTTTTTTGTAGCACCTTTCCAGGAAAGACCAATGACAAATGGTGCAAATATTACGCCTGTACATAATGGTGCTGGCCAAAACAATAGTTCTAATAAACTATCAAACTTGAGTGCTATAACTGCTCCTATTATAGCTGTTAAAGCTGAGGCAATTTGAGAGTATTTAAGAGTATTTTTTAAATCATTAAACTCTATATTAGGATGCAATAATTTATTATAAATATCTCTCGATATTATGGCACTCATTGAGGTCATTAATGAGTCAGCCGTAGACATTATGGCAGCTAATATAGCAGCTAAGAATAATACAGAAATTAAAGGAGGTAGAGTTGTTGATATCATTTGAGGTAAAACCTGAACAGATGATATGTTTGGAAATAAACTACCACCAATAGCTCCAATTATGCCTATAGGGAAAGCAAGAAATAATAGTATAAATCCTGCAATAACACTGCTTTTAACTGCATTTTTAGCATTATCAGCACATTGGTATCTCAAAAAACTTTCATAAGAAAATATTGAGCCTAAAACCAATGGTAAAACTGTATACATAAAATCACTAAGCGACTTATTTCCTGGGAAGAATGGTTCTTTTACCATTGATTGTAACATAAGTAAAGGGTTGTCGCCAACTAATTTTAAGCTTATATAAGCCACTATTGGCAAAAATACTACACAAATAGCTAGTTGAATAAATGCTGATACTGCAACTCCCCACATTCCTGATGCATAAGTATATATAATGATTACTATGACTCCTACAATTACAGCTATATCATAAGGAATACCAAATGCAGTAGATACAGAACCAAAAGATATTAATTGACTGCCCATAATAGCTAATATTGATATTGGTGTTACAAGACATTGATAAGCTCTTAAGAATATACTATGACCATATCTAGTTTCAATATAGTCAGCAGGTGTTATATCACAGGATAAGCTTCTTAATTTTCCTGCAAAAAATGCATTTACAAAACAAGCTAAAGCCGCACCTATAGTAGAGTACATACCAACCCATAGTCCTCTTTCAGCTCCCCATTGAACTCCACCAACCAAACATCCTCCCCCAAAAGATGTAGCAGCAATAGTTGCGGCAAGTATGGGTAAAGGAAGATTTCTACCCGCAATTAGGAAATCGGATGCTGTTTTAACTTTTTTAGAAAAATAAAAACCAATCCATATGTACACTGCACACGTAGCAATTAAAAGTAACATAATTTTTTCTCCTTATATAATATTTTTTAAATAAAATTTATAAAATATATTTTAAATATATTTTATATCAAAGTAAGACAATATTGATTTTAACTGGCTTTGGATTAGTGTAGCTACAATAATTTAACATATGATGTTATGTAAAAGTTAGATAAAACAAGAAAATTGAAAATTCTGAAATTAAAGATTATAATAAACGTTTACTTGGTATATTCTTTTTTGTAATTGTAACATGCTTTTATTTTAAAATCAATAGTACATGTATAAAAATAAAAGGGATTTAAAAGGTGGGAAAATATTTTTAATATCTACTTGTAGTATATAAATATAGCGTAAAAATTATTCTTGAATAAATTTATAATGATTTAAAATAACTAGAATTTTGATGAAATAATTTGAAATATATGTTTTAGTGCCACTTTAGATGCATATATTAATAAAAATATATATTTAAATTAAGTATAAATGCCTTTTTAGTTCATTTAAGTAACAAAAAAATAAATCCAAAAAGTGTTTGACAATTATGAATTTTGAGAATATAATTAAATTAAAATTATACACATATAAAAATTTGATTCGAATTATAGAAAGCATGGAGTAGGGTTGAAAATCAAATTATTATACGTGAATAAAAATAAAATAAAGAATAAATTATGTTAAGGAGGGGTAGATGTGAGTAGTCAAGAAAGCAAACCAAAAGGAAATCTTATATCAAACTTTAGAGATGATATGAGAGACCCTAAAAAGAGAGCAGTATACACTTACTCAGGTTCTATAAATTTGGCATATAATTTTATAGGCTACTTTGTATCAACAGTAACAAACATATTTTTAACTGATGTAGCAAAGCTTGGGGTAATTATGGCAGGTGGTATGCAAATAATACAATCTTTCATAAAAATGGCTGTGGCTCCGATAACAGGGACTATATTTGACAAGCAACCATTTAAAAAAGGAAAATATTATCCTTGGCTTAGGTATGCACCTGCAGCATTAGCGCTAACATATGGAGTATTTTTCATAGTTCCATTAATGAAAATAAGTCCAACATTACTTTTACCTTTAATGACAGCATTATTGTTAATAGCATCTTGTGCTCAACAAGTAGTTTTCACTATAATCTATGCTATTTACCCTGTAGTTACTAAAACACCTAGAGACAGAGTTATAGGTTCAACTACTACAAATATATTCAAAGAAGTTGGAAAATTTTTAGTAGGTTTTTCATATCCGTTATTATTAGTTTTATTTGCAGATGTACTAGGTGGAGAAGGAATGGGTTATTTAGGTACTTATCTATTCTTTGCAGTAGGGTGTCTTCTAGTATTTTGGTTTTCTTCAACAGAAATAATAAAGTCTGGAGCAGAAGCTGAAGTACTTCAAAAAGAAGAAAAACCAAAAATTAAAGCAAGTGAAATGCTAAAAGCTTTATTTACTAATGTACCACTTATGATGGCATTCTGTTTAGAGTTTCTTATATGCATAAGATCTATAGGGCTAGGACCTTTAGCTCCTTATTACTTTAAGTATGTAATAGAAGATGAACGTGGTTTGGCAGTATTTTTAGCAATAATGCCTTTGGTAAGTGTAGGATTTATGTTTTTCGCACCAGTGTTTATAAGAATTTGTAAAGAACAAAAATTAGCTTCAATAATTTCTTTCTCTATATGTGCATTATGTCACTTGTTAGTTGCATGGACTCCTTGGGGGAGAACAACTTTAGGTGTAACTATGCTACTGGCAATTGGTGGAGGTTTCTCAAATGTAGTATCAATAATAAATCTTAACTTCTTTGCTGGTTCTTGTGATTATGGACATTGGAAATCAGGAAAAGATTTACCAGGTCTAAGTATGTCACTATATCCAGTTGCAATACAAGTAGGTGTACTACTTGCGACTACTATAAGAACAATTTTAATGAATTCAATGGGATATCAAGCTGATATGGTAGTTACAGCAGCAGTTAAAACAGGTTTTATAAATATGATTTCTTACTCTATGGCAATACCTTTAATAATAGCTATTGTTATAGCAATCTTATATCCAGTAAGTGATAAAAAATTAAATCAAATAAGAGAAGAATTAAATCAAAGAAATGCTTAATAAAAAATTTGAGTAAATGACTTAGTTTAGTTGTTAGAGTAAGTAGGCGCAATAGCGTTTATATAAATGAAAATACATATACAGGGGGGACTTTTAAAAATGATAGAAAAATTATTGAGAAATACAGTAAAAGAATTACATCAATATGTTCCAGGCGAACCAATAGAAAAAGTAAAAGAAAAATATGGTGTAAAAGAAATAATAAAACTAGCTTCAAATGAAAATCCTCTAGGACCATCACCAAAAGCAATGGAAGCTATGATTGAAATGTTAAAACAAGGTCAACTTTATCCAGAGCCAGAAGCTAATGAACTTAGAAGAAAATTGGCTGAAAAATTGGATTTAAAACCAGAAAATTTCATTGTTGCTAATGGCGCGGATAACGTTATCACACTAATAGGTGAAGCATTTATAAATAGAGGAGATGAAGTTATATACTGTGACCCAACATTCCCATCTTATAGAACAGCAACTGTTAAAAATGAAGGAATACCAGTAGAAGTACCTTTAACAGAGGATTATAAGTATGATTTACAAGGTATATTAGATAAGATTACAGATAAAACAAAATTAATATGTATATGTAATCCTAATAATCCAACAGGAACAATTGTAGATGATAAAGAATTGGAAGAATTTTTAAAGAAAGTCCCTGAAAATATTATAACTATATTAGATGAAGCATATATAGAATTTTTAACAGTACCTAATTATGTGGATGGTCTTAAATATGTAAGAGAAAATTACAATGTTATAGTGACAAGAACTTTCTCTAAAATATATGGTCTTGCAGGACTTAGAGTAGGGTATGGTATTGCTAAAGATGAGATAATAAGAACTTTATTTACAGTAAAAGAACCTTTCTCTGCTAATCGTGTTGCGATAAGTGGAGCAACAGCCGCACTTGATGATGATGAATTTATAAAGGAAACATATGAGTTAAATAGAGCTGGAATGGCTTATTTCAAAGAAGAGTTCACAAAAATGGGATTTGATGTTGTAGATTCACAATCAAACTTCATTTATGTAGATATGAAAACAGATATACCTAAGTTATTTGAAGACTTAAAACAAAGAGGTTTTGTAATAAGACCAAATGCTACACATGCGCGTGTAAGTATTGGAACTATGGAAGAAAACAAGAAATTTGTAGCAGTTTTAAAAGAAATATTAAATCTTAAAGAAGAACCAAGTATTAGTTAATAGATAGAAATATTACGAAATGGGGTGTAACTATGAGTTTAAAAATAAACGCAGAGAGATGTAAAAGTTGTGAATACTGCGTTATATCTTGTAAAAAAGGAGCATTAAAAATATCCGATAATATAAACACAGAAGGATATACTCATGTAGAAGTTGATGAAAGCAAATGCATACTTTGTGGAATTTGTTATCAAGTATGTCCAGATAATGTATTTGAAATAATTAAAGAAGAAGCATGTCAAGAGGCTTAAAAGGAGTTGGGAGAATATGAAAAAAATGTGGAAGGGGAACCACGCCATTGCAGAAGCAGCTCTAAGAGGTGGTTGTGAATTTTATGCAGGATATCCAATCACACCACAAACAGAGGTAATGGAATTTTTATCACATAGAATGTCTGAACTTGGAAGAACTTTTATACAATCTGAAAATGAAATGGCTGCTATATATATGGTATATGGAGCATATGCAAGTGGAATGAGGTCTATGACAAGTTCTTCAGGGCCAGGAATATCTTTAAAACAAGAAGGAATCTCATATTTATGTGCAAACCATTATCCTTGTGTAATTGTAAATGTACAAAGATGGGGACCTGGTCTTGGTTCACTAGATTCAGCACAAACAGACTACCTAAGAGACACTAGAGGGGGAGGAAATGGAGATTATCATTTAATAGTTTATGCACCAAATAGTATTCAAGAAACTGTAGATTTAATGTATAACTCATTTGATGTAGCGGAGAAATATAGAGTTCCTGTTGAAATTTTGACAGAAGCAGCTTTAGGTCAAATGATGGAACCAGTAGAGTTTCCTGAATTTAAGAAAAGAGAAGAAGACTTAGGTTGGACTTATGATGGTAGTAATAGAGACCATGCAAAAGTTCCAGATAACCAAAAACCAGCTTTTTGTATGGAAAAGCGTATGAGAATAACTGAAAATGAACAACAATGGGAAGATTATCAAGTTGAAGATGCAGAATATGTGTTTGTAGCGTTCGGTATACCATCAAGAACAACTATGAATGCTGTTAGAAGACTTAGAGAACAAGGAGAAAAAGTTGGAATAATAAGACCAATAACAGTGTGGCCTTTCCCATATAAAGCATTTGAAAAGGTAAATAAAGATGTAAAAGGATTTATCTCAGTAGAGTCAACTGATACAGGTCAGTTAGTAGAGGATGTTGCATTAGCTTCAAAGAAAATATGCAAAGAAAATGTACCTGTTTATGGATTATTTAGTGGAAATCATATACCAAAAACATTACAAGTAATGGACACTTACAGCAAAATAAAATCTGGCGAAATTAAGGAGGTGTTCTAATATGGCTACAGATAGATTAACACCTAGCATTGTTTCAATACCAAACAAATTTTGCCCAGGTTGTGGTCATGGAATAGTAAACCGTATAATAGCAGAAGTGATAGAAGAAAATGGATATGAAAAAAATCATGTATTAACTTTAGGCGTTGGCTGTGTTTGTAATATGAATTTTAGCTGGAATGGTGATAAGATGCAAACTGCACATGGTAGAGCTTCATCTACAGCCATAGGAGTTAAAGTAGCACGACCAGATATGTTAGTTATGACTTATCAAGGTGATGGAGATGCATATGTTATAGGTCTTTCTGAAACATTAAATACTGCATATAGAAATCATAATATAACTGTATTTGTAATAAATAACAATAACTTTGCAATGACTGGTGGTCAAATGTCATGGACTACTATGCCAGGTCAAGTTACAACAACAAGTGTAAATGGAAGAGATATAAAAACTACTGGTAGTCCATTAAAAGTTCCTGAAATGGTGGCAAATTACTTTGATGTAGCCTATGTAGCAAGAGGTTCAGTTCATAGCCCAAAAGAAATAATTAATCTAAAAAAATATATAAAGAATGCTATAGAAGCTCAATTAAATGGAGAGGGATATTCATTGGTTGAAATATTAGCACCTTGCCCAACTAACTGGGGTGTATCATTAGAAAAATCTATCCAGTGGATGGAAGAAGAAATAGTGCCATATTATACTCTTGGCGAATTTAAGCAAAGGGATGGTGAATAGTTATGGAAAAAGAGTTAGTATTTGCAGGATTTGGTGGTCAAGGAGTCTTAACTTTAGGTTTAATTGTAGCTGAATCAGCACTTGAATTAGGAAAACAAGTTACTTGGATGCCAGCATATGGTCCAACTATGAGAGGTGGAAAAGCATATAGTGTGGTTAAATTTTCTGATGAGAGTATAGGTGGACCTGATATGGAAGAAATAGATGTTTTAGTAGCGATGAATAAGCCATCCTTAGATTATATAAATTTAGTAAAAGAAGGAGGAACAGTAGTTATTAATACGTCTGCGATAGATGAAAATATAGTATTAAGAGAAGATGTAAATGTAGTTAAAATAAATTGTCAGGAATTAGCTCAAAAGGCAAACAATCCAAAAGCTGCAAATGTAGTAGTTCTTGGAGCATTGATTGCAAAAACAGGATTATTTGAGAAAGAATTAGCCATAAAAACTATGTGTGATTTCTTTGAGGAAAAAGGAAAAGGCAAATTTAATGTTCAAAATGAAGCAGCATTCATGGAAGGCTATAATAACGCCATTTAATAAATTACCCTTATCTTAAGTGATTCATCTCAAGATTTAACAAATCTTAAGTGCCAAGAGAAGCTTTATCTTGAGATAGAATTCACTTAAAATCACAACTATAAATATATAGGAGAGTGAATTTATGAGTTTGGAAAAACTTATTAGACCAAAGAGTATTGCTATAGTAGGAGTTACTGATAAACTTGGCTTTGGTAGAAGTGCAGCACTTAGTATAGTAAAAAGTAAAAATACAGACAGAGTATATTATGTAAATCCCAAAAGAGAAGAATTATTTGGGAGAAAGTGCTATAAGACAATACAAGAAGTTCCAGAAGTTGTAGACTGTGTGGTAGTATGTACACCTAGAAATGTAGTTCCATCTGTGTTAAAAGATTCTGGAGTATTAGGAACAAGGGCAGCAGTGGTATATGCGAGTGGATTTGCAGAAGAAGGAACAGAAGATGGAGTAGATTTAGAAAATCAACTTATAGAAATATCTAATACATATGATATGAAAATATTAGGTCCAAACTGTATGGGATTATTAAACTGCATAGATAAAGTTAATCTATGGGCTGGTGGTTCTAAGTGGGATTTGGATACTAAAAAACCAGGGATAGGAATTGTAGGGCAGAGTGGATTTATAACTGCAGAAATTGTTTCAAGTGATTATTTTAATATATCTTATGGTTTTTCAACAGGAAATGGAAATATAGTTACACTAGAAGATGCAGTAGATTTTCTTGTAGATGATAATTATGCATCAGTAATAGCTATTTATCTTGAGGGACTAAAAAATCCTCAAAAATTTATAAATGCACTAAAAAAAGCAGCTCAAAAAAGAAAACCAGTAATAATCTTGAAATCAGGAAGGTCAGAAAAAGGAGCTATATCAGCTGCTTCTCATACAGGAAACTTAGCTGGTTCAAGTAAAGCTTTTGAGAGTATTTTTGAAAAGTATGGAGTAATTTCTGTAGAGAATTTAGAACAATTTATGAGTTTAGCTCAGGCTTTTAGTGTTTTAGATGGTAATTTACCTAAAAATTCTAATTTTGCAGCAATAAACTTCTCAGGGGGAGAAAATACTATTTGTGCAGATTTAGCAGAAGAAAATTGTGTAGAACTTGCAGAAATATCCACTGAAACTAAAGAAGAGATGAAAAAATATCTTCCAGGATTTGCAACACCTAAAAATCCATTGGATGCTACAACTGCATTATTTCATGAAAAAGATATGATAGTAGGTTTATTACACACATTTGATAAAGATGATAGTGTTGGATTTACTATGATAGGTGCAAATATAAGAGATGAAGAAAATGAAATGCATGAGACTCTTTGTCAAGCTGTAAGTGAAGCTAGAGAACAAGGATTGAAGAAGCCTGTATTTGCAGTTCCTACACTTGAAGGAAATAGATATCTAAATTATAGGGCTAGATTAGAAAATAGTCAAGTACCTATAATGTCATCAGTTGGAACTACATTTACTTGTTTCAATAAAATGGCTAAATTTGTAGATTATGATTATTCAAAGAGAACTTTAGAATTTGAAGCTGTTAAGAAAAGAGACTCAAACAATGTAGTAGCCTTATCAGAATTAGATAGTAAAATTGAAATGAAGAAATATGGAGTACCAGTGCCAGGTCAGGGTATTGCAAAAAGTATTGATGAATTAGATAAAATTTTGAAGTACATCAACTATCCTGTTGTATTAAAAATAAACTCTTCAGAGATATTACACAAATCTGATGTTGGAGGAGTCAAAGTAGGAATCAATAATAGAGAAGAGGCAATAAGTGCATATAATGAGATTTTAATTAATGTAAAAGAAGCAAAACCAAATGCCAAGATTGATGGTATATTGGTTCAAGAAATGGTTGAAAGTGGAATAGAAATAATTATTGGTATAACTAATGATGACCAATTTGGACCAATGCTATTAGTTGGTTTAGGTGGAGTATTTGTAGAAGTATTTAAAGACACTACTTTATATCCATTACCTATAAATCATGATGAAGCTATAATGATGCTTAAAAAATTAAAATCATTTAAGCTTTTAAACGGATACAGAGGTAGCGAACCTTGTGATGTTGATGCTCTTGCAGAAATGATGGTTAAATTAGGTAAATATGCTTATGAAAACAAGGATGAGGTTAAGGAAATAGATTTAAATCCTGTATTTGTATATCCTAGGGGAAAAGGTGTATGTGCAGTAGACGCTTTAATAGTTAAATATAAATAGTTAACAAGTTTTGGTATTCAACCATAATCAAAGTAGCGACTGAAAATCACACTAATTTATAGATTGTGATTTTCAGTCACCCCACATTTAATTATAGAATACTTTAAGTTAAAAATAGAGTTTTAAATATGATTGTAAAATAGAAATGTATAAAAAGTAAAATACTACATATAAGACAAATCATAAAGGGTGTTTTAATGAATAGAATCAATCTTGATTTTCATTAAAACACCCTATCTATTATACTAAAAATTTTAACGTTAATATTTTTATATTGTTACAGGTGGATTTGTTGGTGCTGAATATATACGAGTAGCCAATTCTTGGTCTACAAAGAATAACCCACCTTCTCCAGCAAGTTTAACACGTTTTATATTGTCTTCGCAAGTTGTCTCTTCTTCTGCTTGTTCAGATATAAACCAAAGTAAGAATTGAGAAGTTCTAAAGTCTGCTTCAGAGTTTGCTACAGCAGCTAGATTGTTTATTAAAGCAGTAACCTTTTGTTCATGAGCTAATGTACGTTCAAGAATATCCATTGCAGAAGTGAAGTCTGCATCTGGCATTGGTATAGCATCAAGTTGAACTTTTCCTCCTACATTATGTAAGTATTTGTAAAAATACATAGCATGGTCTGTTTCTTCTTTATATTGAACATAAAACCAATTAGAAAATCCTTTAAGTCCTTCTGCTTCAAGGTAAGAAGACATAGAAAGGTAAAGATATGCAGAATATAATTCATGGTTAATCTGTTCATTAAGTAATTTTTCCATTTTAGCTGAAATCATTTTTATACCTCCAAATTTTAAACGCTCTTATAAGATATAATAATATTAAATGGAAAAATATTCAACAAAACTAATTAAATATTTTAATATTTTACATGTTTAATCAAAATTTATACTACCATTAAAAAAATTATAGCTTACTATGGCTACAGAGCCAATTAGTGGTGCATTTGCTCCAAAATTTGAATGTCTTACATTTATTTTTTTATATTTAGAAAAACTTGCTGAAGCAGTCAATTTTTTTAATAATGTATT
The DNA here is from genome assembly GCF_020657815.1 of Clostridioides sp. ZZV15-6597. NCBI lineage: Bacteria > Bacillati > Bacillota > Clostridia > Peptostreptococcales > Peptostreptococcaceae > Clostridioides > Clostridioides sp. ZZV15-6597. The sequence goes on from NZ_JAGWCT010000093.1 coordinate 13,526, forward strand.
TTCTATAAATGTACCAGGGATATTAAAGTCATAACCTATTATTATAGAACTACAATCAATTAAGGTAAGTGTATTTACTAATGCATATGATATATATGTACAAAATTCATCAAGCAAAAACATCCCTAGATTATCCTTGTTATTGGCTTCATCTATTAACTTGACTAGAGAAAAATCTTTACAATTAATTAGTGGAGAATCTGGATAAATATGACTTAATGATTCAATTCTTTTAATTAACTTACTCACACTTGTATAATAGTCTAGACATCCATTATTTCCACAACTACATACTGGACCACTAAAATTAATAGATGTATGTCCTATTTCACCACTTTGACCTAAATTACCAGTGTGAAGTTTATTTTCTAATACTAAACCAGCTCCAATTCCATTCATTATATGTAAATATATATAATTTTGAATATCTTTGCCTAGACCATACATTTTTTCAGCCAAAGCACCTGCATTAGCATCATTTATCAAAAATATAGGTAAATCAGATATTTCTCCTATAAAATTTACTATGTTTAGGTTTGATACATTTCCAAAGTCTGGAGGATTTAATATTATACCATTTATATTATCTACAGGACCTATTGAAGAAATGCCAATTCCAATTATATCTCTTTTGTTATTTTTCATTATTTTAGTAAACATTCTTTTTATTATATCTTTTAAAACATCATTTGACAGATATTTAGGGTAAGTCTCAAAAAGTTGTTTGACAATATTACCTTTTAAATCCGCAATGATTACCTTACAAATATTTCTTCTTATCAAAATGCCACAAACACAAGGAGATATATTAGAAATATCTAATAAAATAGGTTTACGACCTGATGAATGTGCATTTAAAGTTGATGATTCTATCTCTCTAATCATGTTTTCATTAATAAGCTCAGTGACTAGATTTGATAAAGTCATTTTAGTAAGACCTGTAGATTTAGCTAAATCAACTCTAGACATAGGAGTATTTGTAGAAAGTAGTTTCAGTATTATTAACTTATTTTTAATTTTTACATCTTTTATGTTAGAACCTTGTTTGTTGCTCATTGGAAATCTCCTTAAAAAAGTTAAGTATTTTTATGTATTTTCATATATATACTATGACCTTATAATAAAATAACATTTGATTAAGTTCGAAAATACCATTAACTAGAATATATCACATTATATATTAGAATAGCACTAAAAATATGTTATAATAGGATGAAAAAATATTAAAGTAAATTAAGGTATATAATAATAAATTAGAATTTGAGGTGAAATACTATAGATAAATATACAAAAGAAGAATTGGTGGAAACACTGAGAGTAGTATCTTCAGTTATCAGTAGATGTGAAAAAGCACAACTAAAGTTTATGGAAGGGACTTCTCAACACTCACTCCTTAAGAATAGGATAAAAGCGATGTATATTTCGAAATCATTAATAACAGAGGAAAATATAATCGATAAATATACAAAAGAAGAATTAATAGAAGCACTACGACCTGTATCTTCAAGTATAAATAAATGTGAAAAAGCACAGTTAAAATTTGCAGAGGGTACTACTAATTACAAACGATTTAGAAATATAATAAAAGCAATGTATATTTCTAAATCATTAATAACAGACGAAATTAATAGAAGAAGTTAAATTCCAGATTTTTAAGTTATTATAAGCTTATTTTTTAGGTTATTTTGAAAAAATAATTATTTATATTTCTAAAATGAGAAAGTCACTTTATATAATCAATTGGAATAATAGAAAGCCACTTAAATGCTAGATTTTGTGGCTCTTTTTGATTTATTATGCTTAGAATTTCCTAATAAATTTGTCAAATTACTTATTTAAATTAAGTTTTAATTTTTATAATATATTTATTCAATAATAAAAGTATTATATAATTTATGATAAATTTTTATATGCAATAAATTTCATTATTGTATAATTTTAAAATAAATATAAGGTGTATTTATCAATTTTTATTACAAATTGTTACCGAATATATATGTATTAGAACTGAAATATGGGAAATTGTAACTAAAATGTAAATTTTTTCTCTAATCTATCTAATAT
>NZ_JAGWCT010000094.1:0-15459 GCF_020657815.1 Clostridioides sp. ZZV15-6597
GAAAATACAGTGTTTAATTATCGAAATATATAAATTATCTCTTCGAAAAAATAATCTGAAAATTTGTAACCAAATTGTAATAAAGTGGTAGTTATTTAGCATAAAATGATGTATCATAGAGTTATATTATAAAATTTATAAAATAGGATTTTTGTATGAAAACTGCTGACTTTTGGTATTTAAGGTGAGTAGTTAAATTATGTTTAGGAGGGGTAGATTTTGTTACAAAAAGTATTATGGAAATTTTCAAAGCTGGTTTTAGGTCTATTTATATGTTCAATTGGTATAGTATTGACGATAAATTGTAACCTTGGTTTATCACCTTGGGATGTGTTTCATCAAGGTCTTTCAAATCATGTAGGAATAACTATAGGGACTGCCTCTATAATTGTAGGCTCTATAGTAGTTATAGCTGATGTTATTCTTGGTGAAAATGTAGGATGGGGAACTGTATTTAATATGTTATTAATTGGTTTTTTTATGGATTTACTTCTATATACTAACTTAATTCCAAAGACTGATAGTGTATTCATAGGAATAATTATGTTGATTTTAGGTTTGGGGCTTGTAGCTCTTGGAATGGTATTTTATATGGGAAGTGGTCTAGGAAGTGGACCTAGAGATGGTTTGATGGTTGCTCTTCAAAAGAAAACAGGAAAATCACTTAACTTAATAAGAGGAACTATAGAAGTTGGTGCATTAATAGTTGGATTTTTCTTAGGTGGAAAAGTTGGTATAGGAACTATAATAAGTGCATTTGGTCTAGGATATCTTACACAAATATTATTTAATTTGTTTAAATTAGATTGTAGTAAAATTAAACATAGATTTATAATAGATGATATAAAATTTATAAAATTATATATGAGTGGAGATAAAAAAACTGCCACTCAAAATATGGCTAAATAGTCCTATAAAGAATTAATTAAGAGTATATAGTAATTATAAATAAAAATTTTCTTGTAAATATATAAAATTTCAAATATTAAAAGATATGGATTGCTAAAAAACTATAAAATATAGATTTTTAGCAATTTTTTATTTACTTAACATATTCTAAGACCTTAAAAGCTTTTATATATGTTAGATGAATTGATTTATTTATAATTAGAGATACTAAACTTTATAGATATTAATATAAACACATTCAAATTGTGTATTTTCAAAGCCTTTAAAATACTTGTATTTATTCTAACTAAAAAAATAAAAAAATTAGCAAAAAAGTCTTGTATTATATCTGAATTTTATATATAATTACCTATGTTGTTTACAAATTTTAAACTCAATGTTTAGTAAACAAAATGTTTAGTAAAATAAAACACAAATTAGGAGGTGCAACATGGATATAGGTGAAAAGATAAAAAGATTAAGAACAGAAAAACAACTGACCCAGGAAGAGTTAGCTAATAGATGTGAATTGTCAAAAGGATTTATTTCTCAACTAGAAAATAACTTAACATCACCATCCATAGCTACCCTTATAGATATACTTGAGATATTAGGTACAAATTTAAGGGAATTTTTTAATGAAATAGATGACGAAAGAATTAGTTTTACAAAAGAAGACATGTTTGAAACTGAAGATGAGGACTTAAAATATAAATTAAAGTGGTTAATTCCAAATTCACAAAAAAATGAAATGGAGCCAATAATAATAACATTGTATCCAGGTGGACAATATAAAGAAGAAAAGCCACATGAAGGTGAAGAATTTGGATATGTACTAGCAGGTTCAATATATGTTCATATAGGCGAAAAGAAAAATAAGGTAAAAAAAGGAGAAAGCTTTTACTTTAGACCAAGAGCAAATCACTATATATCAAACGAAGGAAAAACGACAGCAAAAGTGATTTGGGTAAGTACGCCACCATCATTTTAGAATAGAGGTGTTTAATAATTGGTAGAAAATATAATAGAATTAAGAGATATATCTAAGCATTATGAGGAACTTACTGTTTTAGATAATTTCAATTTAGATATAAAGAAAAATGAGTTTTTAACTTTACTTGGGCCAAGTGGATGTGGAAAGACTACTACATTAAAAATAATAGCAGGGTTTGAGTATGCTGATGATGGCAAAGTTTTATTTGAAGGTAAAGAAATAAATAATTTACCACCATATGAAAGACAAGTAAATACAGTCTTTCAAAAATATGCTTTATTTCCACACATGGATGTATATGAAAATGTAGCTTTTGGCTTGAAAATTAAAAAAACTCCAAAAGATATAATAGATACTAAAGTAAAAGAAGTTTTAAAACTTGTTGCATTAGAAGGATTTGAAAGACGACAAGTAGACTCATTAAGTGGAGGTCAACAACAAAGAATTGCAATAGCAAGAGCTTTAGTAAATGAACCAAAAGTATTGTTGTTAGATGAGCCACTTGGAGCATTAGATTTAAAATTAAGACAAGAAATGCAAATAGAATTAAAAAGAATTCAAAAAAAGTTAGGAATAACATTTGTATTTGTAACTCATGACCAAGAAGAAGCTCTTACTATGTCAGATACTATTGTTGTAATGTATAAAGGTAAAATACAACAAATGGGAACACCTCAAGACATATACAATGAACCTAAAAATTCATTTGTAGCGAAGTTTATAGGTGAAAGTAATATATTTGATGGAATTATGATGGAAGATTATAAAGTAAATTTCTGTAATAGAGAGTTTGAATGCGTAGATAAAGGATTTGAAAAAAATGAAAATATAGAAGTAGTAATAAGACCAGAAGATATAAAAATGGTAAAGCCAGAAGAAGGAATGTTAAAGGGGAAAGTTACATCTACAGTATTTAAAGGAGTGCACTATGAAATAGAATTAAATGAAAATGGAAGATTGTGGATACTTCATAATACCAAAAATGCTGAAGTTGGAGTAGAACTAGGCATGGACATATATCCAGAAGACATCCATATAATGAGAAAAGAGAGTAACTAATATGAAGAAGAAATCTTTTTTAGCATATCCATATGTAGTTTGGAGTGCGATATTTGTAATAATTCCTTTAATACTAGTAGTATTTTTCAGTTTTACAAAAGACTCAAGTACAGGTTATGTGTTTACACTTGAGAATTATAAAGAAGTAATAGACCCTATATATATTAAAGTATTTGCTCGCTCTATTCTTTTAGCAGGAGTAGCTACATTGATATGTCTTGTAGTTGGTTATCCAGTGGCATATATAATTTCAAAAGCTCATGTAAGTAGAAGAGGTTCATTAATACTGTTGTTTATTCTTCCTATGTGGATGAACTTTCTTTTAAGAACATATGCATGGGTAGCTATATTAGGAAAAAATGGACTTTTAAATACGTTTTTAGGATGGTTTGGAATACAGCCATTAGCAATTTTGTATACTAATGTTGCTATACTTTTAGGTATGGTATATAACTTTTTACCATTTATGGTTCTTCCAATATATACAGCACTTTCAAAGATGGATAATGATTTAATAAATGCTGCTCATGACTTAGGTGCAAATAACATGACAGTATTTAGAAAAATTATATTTCCTTTGAGTTTGCCTGGGGTAATGTCTGGAATAACTATGGTATTTATGCCAGCAGTTACTACTTTTGCAATATCAAGACTGCTAGGTGGAGGCAAAATAATGCTAGTTGGAGATTTGATTGAACAACAATTCACAGTTGTTGGAGATTGGAACTTTGGCTCAGCTATATCAATATTTATGATGATAGTAATATTAATATCCATGTCGATAATGTCAAAATTTGGAGATGAATCTGACAAAGAAGGTGGTGGGTTACTATTTTAAAATTAAAGAAAATAACTTCTAATATATATTTAGCATTAGTATTCTTATTTTTGTATGCACCCATATTTGCATTGGTACTATTTTCTTTTAATGATTCAAAATCAATGGCAAGATGGAATGGATTTACATGGAAGTGGTATGGTCAATTACTTCAAAATGAAAGTATAATGAGTGCTTTATATTACACTGTTGTGATAGCTATATTAGCATCCGTAATATCAACAATAGTAGGAACTATAAGTGCTATAGGAATACATAAGATGAGAGGGAAGAGTAAAAAATTAATACTGAATGTAAACTACCTTCCTATTTTAAATACAGAAATAGTTACAGCAGTAGCCCTTATGAGTCTATTTGTATTTGTAAAAATGGAGTTTGGTTTTACAACAATGTTATTAGCACATATAATGTTTTGTTTGCCATATGTTATACTTTCAGTTTTACCAAAAATGAAGCAATTACCTGATAATATAGAAGATGCAGCTATGGACTTAGGAGCAACACCTATGTATGCTCTTAGAAAAGTAATTTTACCACAAATAAAACCAGGTATAGTTTCTGGATTTTTAATTGCATTTACTATGTCAATAGACGACTTTATAATAAGTTTCTTTAATGCTGGAAATGGTGTAAGTAATCTTTCTATAGAAATCTATGGAATGGCTCGAAGAGGTATAAAGCCTGAAATAAATGCATTATCAACGATAATGTTTGCAGTGGTTTTAGGATTACTTCTATTGGCTAATAAAAAAGAATCTATAGTAAGGGGGACTAAATAATGATTAAGTTTAAGAAAATAATATCCCTTGTAACTGTAGGTATGATTACAGCTACTTTATTTACAGGATGCAATAAATCAACAGATTCTACAAAGGTTCTAAATGTATATAATGTTGGTGATTATATAGATGAATCTCTTATAGATAAGTTTGAAAAAGAAACAGGAATAGAAGTTCAATATTCAACTTATGATACTAATGAAATGATGTATCAAAAGGTTAAGAGTGGTAGTACTCATTATGATTTAGTTTTTCCATCGGATTATATGGTGGAAAAAATGAAAAATGAAGGTCTTTTGGAAAAAATAAATTTTAAAAACATACCTAATATGAAGTATTTAGATAAGAGTTTTTTAAATCCTGTATATGATGAAACTAACGAATATAGTGTTGCATATATGTGGGGTACTCTTGGAATATTATATAATAAAAAAGAAGTTAAAGAGCCTATAGATAGTTGGAATATACTTTGGAATCCAAAATACAAAGGAAATATGATGATGTTTGACTCTGTTAGAGATACTATAGGGATAACTCTTAAAAAATTAGGATACAGTATGAATAGTGTAAATCCAAAAGAAATAAATGAAGCAAAAAATCTTTTAATAAAGCAAAAGGATTTAGTCCTAGCATATGTAAACGATGAAGGAAAAGACAGATTATTAGGTGGAGAAGTCGCAATGGGGATGTTGTATTCTGGAGATGCAGTTACATTGATGGATCAAAATCCTGACCTTGACTATGCTATACCTAAAGAAGGTACGAACAAGTGGGTGGATGCTATGTGTGTACCTACAACAGCGCAAAATAAAAAAGAAGCTGAGTTATTTATAAACTTCTTGTTAGACCCAGAGAATGCAAAAGTAAATGCTGAATACATTGGATATTCAACACCTAATACAGGAGCACTAAAGTTATTGGACCCAGAAATAACTAGCAATCCTGTTGCATATCCATCTAAAGATGTGCTTGCTAAATGTGAAACTTTTGAAGATATTGGTGAAAATATCAAGTTATACGATAAAGCTTGGATAGAATTAAAATCAAAATAGAGTATTATTTATTTAATAATATTTACTTAATAAAACTGTTCTTATTTAGAAATTATTTTCTAATTATTGAACAGTTTTATTTTTTTTACTTATATATATATGTCATAGATATATATAATTTATTTACTATGAATACATACATGATAATTATTTTGAAGATAAGCAAATAGAGAACATTAATGTTAAATATTTGTTTGTTTTTTTATTATTTATATACATATATAATTTAATTTATTTTTACTAAATTAAAAAATTATTTGCATATTGATTTTAATAATAATTAGAAAAAATGGGCAACTTAATAAAATAATTGGAGGTGTAAATTTATAAAAAATGAATGGGACAAATAAAAAGATAGATTTATTAATGTTAAGTTTGTTTGTTTTTATATTTTTAATTGTTGGGATAGTAATACTATCTATTAGAACAGAAAATAAATTGAATGTATTTATAATGTTATCAGTTATATTTTTTATAATAATGTTAACTTATTTATCAAACTCAGTAGTTGGTTTAATAACAAGTTCAATAACTATATTTATATATACGTCCTATATTTTATATAACAATATTACTCATAATATAGATATTGAGTTTATATCATATATATGGATAATAGCAGTACCAATATCTTCAATTATAATGGGAAATATAAATAAAAATATAAATGAATTACAACTTACAAATATAAAATTAACTGAACAATATGAGGAACTAGTAACTATAGATAATGAAACTGGGCTTAGAAACTTAAAAATTTTTTATAATGATGTAAATATGGAAATAAGTAAGTCAGTCAGACATACTACTACTTTTTCTCTTATGATAGTAAAACTACCATATTATGAAAACCTACAGACTATATTTGGTGAAAGTAAAACTAACAAAATAGTAAAATATATTAGTTCAAATATTGTAGAGTGTACAAGAAATGAAGATATAATATACAGTTTACAAAAAGATATGATAGGAATACTGATGCCAAACACAGCATTAGAAGGTTCAAAGGTTGTTAGAGATAGAATAAAGAAGAGGATAAAAGAGTTAAACTTAGATTTAAATGATAAAGGAAAATATGTAAATATAGATGTGAAAATTGCAATTTTAGAGTATAGAGATACTTTTGGAGATAGTATAAATTTTAAGAATATGGTTGAAGAGGAATTGCAGTATGATGTTTAAAACTTACAATAAAAATTTATCTAAAGTATTAATTGTGCTTTTAATAGTATTGATAATGTCAAATTTTAATATACACTCATATGCACTAGAAACTTATTCTAATACAAACAAGGTATTGGTTATCTATGATTCTAAGAAAGAAACATCTTACAATCGAGATATATTGAAAATTGTAAGAACTCTATTAGGTAGATTTAGCTCAAATATCGAGTTATTAAAATTAAGCAACTATGATAATGAGATAAATAAAACTTATTATAGTCATATATTCATTATAGGGATAAATGAAAATTCATATATTAATGATGAAAAAACTAACATCTTAATTAATTCATTAGATTCCTATAAAGGAGTCATCTGTTGGTTAGGGTATGGTATAGAAAATCTGTTGGAATATAAGAAATATAATTTAGAATATGTAAAAAAAACAAATAATATAAACAGTGTAACCTATAAAGGTAAAGAGTATAACTTAGATGAACACCATTTATTTAATATTGTAAAATCAACAGATAAAAGCAATAAAATTATAGGAACTATTAGTGATACAGTAAATGAATATCCGTATATTGTAAATGACAAAAATCTTTTCTATGTGTCAAAGTTGGATTTAGATGGTGTTTTATTTTATATATTTTGTGATTCACTAAATGATGTGTTTGATATTGAAACATTCAATAAGGGTCGCATATTTGTAAGAATAGAAGATGTACATGCATTTAGAGAACCAAAAGAATTAATAAAAATAGCTGATTATTTAAGCAATAAGAATATACCATTTACAATTGCTTTAATACCAGCTTATGTAAATCCTAAAAATCATAAAATAACTACTTTATCAGAAAGCCCTGAGATTGTTAAAGCAGTAAAATACATGCAAGATAAGGGTGGTACAGTGATATTACATGGATACACTCATCAATATAAAAATGAAGAAATTTCTGGAGAAGGATATGAATTTTGGGATGGGGAAAAAGATGCTCCATTAAAAGAAAATATGACAATTTTTGTGAAAGATAGAGTTTTAAAAGGGCTTAGAATATGTATAGAAAATGGGATTTATCCTCTTGCATTTGAAGCTCCTCATTATGCAATAGAATATGAAGGATATAAAGAATTAAAAAAATATTTTTCTACTTATATAGGACAACATCAAAATAATGATAAAAAATTTAGCACAAATACATATCCCTATGTTATTAGGGATACAGAAGAGTTTAATATATTTATACCTGAGAATTTGGGATATATAGACCCAGAGGATAAGTTCACTTTTCAAAACATAAAAGAAAATTTAGATACAGTATCTATTGTCAGAGGCTTTAGTGGAGGTTTTTTCTTTCATTCGTATTTAGATATAAAATATTTGAAAGATACAATAGAATACCTAGAAAAACAAAATATAGAGTTTATGGATTTAAGAGATTTTGATAATTGGGTAAAGGTTGATGAGATACAAATAAGAAATGATGGTAATGAAATTAAAGTCAACTATGATAGAAATTTAGAAAAAAATAAAGAAGATGAAACTAGGTTTAAATCTATATCTAAAATCAGCAAAATCTTAATATCAATAGTATCCATAAGTGTTTTAGTTTTTATAATTATATTTATGTATTTTAAAAAAATAGACAAAAAGAAATTTTTAAAATAAAAAATTTTAGATTAAGTTCTAAGATTTAAAAAGATTTTAGGAGAATTTTATGAGAGGATTAAATGTATCAGAGTATCTATTTATATTTAGTTTATTTAGTATATGGTCTTTACTACTTATAAATATAGTTTTAGCTATGGGAGGGTATTTATTTTATTTTAGGAACTTTGATAAAAAAATAAAAAAAATTGATAGATATCCAATGGTATCAATACTTGTTCCTGCTCATAATGAAGCCAAGGTAATAGGTAGGACTGTGGAATCTTTACTACTACTTAATTATCCTAAAGATAAAATGGAACTTATTGTGATAAATGACAATTCTTCTGATAATAGTAGAGAAATTTTAGAAAGCATAAAGAATAAATATAAAAATTATAATTTTACTATTATAAATACAGATAGCATAACTGGAGGTAAGGGAAAATCAAATGCATTAAATATTGGATATAAAATTTCAAAAGGAGAGTTTATAGCAGTCTATGATGCAGATAATACTCCAGATAGAGATGCACTTAGGTATTTAATACAAACAATAGTTCTAGATGATGAATTAGGTGCTGTTATTGGAAAGTTTAGAACCAGAAATAAAAGTAAAAATCTATTGACGAAATTTATAAATATAGAAACTTTAAGCTTTCAATGGATGTCTCAAGCTGGTAGATGGCAATTATTTAATTTATGTACAATACCAGGAACTAACTTTATATTGAGAAAAAGTATTATAGAAGAAATTGGGGGATGGGATAGCAAAGCAATTGCAGAAGATACAGAAATTAGCTTTAGAATATATAAGTTAGGATATAAGATAAAACTTGTGCCACAGTCAATAACATGGGAGCAGGAACCAGAAACTATTAAAGTTTGGATAAAGCAAAGGACTAGATGGGCAAAAGGGAATATATACGTTTTAATGAAATATATAAAAAATATATTTAAACAAGGGAAAAATAAAATTGTATTTGATATAGCCTACTTTTTTTCTGTATATTTTCTATTTTTAACATCTGTTATTATCTCAGATATTTTATTTGTCTTAAGTGTACTTAAATTAATAGAGATTTCTATTCCAATCAACTTTATCATAATATGGATACTATCGTACATTTTATTTATCATAGAAGTGAGTATAAGCTTAACTATAGAAAAAGGTGAGGCTACAATCGAGAATATATTTATAGTAGCACTTATGTATTTTACATATTCTCAACTATGGCTATTTGTTGCTATAAAAGGAATGGTAGAGTATTTAAAAGATATAATTTTAAAAAGAGAGGTCAAATGGTATAAAACGGAAAGATTTTAATTCATGTACAGGAGGTATTAACATGAAAAAATTTGTTGTATTAACTGTATCTTTAGTATTGTTTTTTTCAAATATCGCATTTGTAGATGAAGTAAAAGCTGATGAAACTAAAGTCAAAAATTATAAGTTTGAAAGAGATGTAACTATTGATGGAGTTATAGGGAGCAATAGTACTTTTTTTGAAGTAAACAAAAATTGGAACGTTGAGGAAGTGTTATTTAATCTTAATTTTAGTAAGAGTCAAATATTAAATGGAGATGTTTCAAGTTTAACTATCTTAATAAATAATGTACCAATAAAATCAATTAAACTAAATGCCAAAAAAGATTATAAAGATACACTAAAAGTATTAATACCAAAAGAATATATAATACAAGGATATAATGAAATAAAAGTAAAAGCATATAAAACAATATCTGATAAAATATGTCAAGATGATTCTAACACTGGAAACTGGATGGTTATTCATAAGGAATCTTATACATCAATTAGATACAAACAGAAAAAATTGGGCAATTCAATAAATGAGTATCCATATCCATATATAGAAATTGAAGAAAATTTTAAATTAGATACAACTTTAGTAGTTCCAGATAATATGAGTAGGGGTGAATCTACAGCTGTGTTTAATTTAGCATCAGAATTTGGAAAAATAACACAGAACGATAAGTTACAGTTTGATGTTAAATTATATTCAGAAATGAAAAACTGGTCAGATGATAACATTATATACATTGGTAAACCTGAAAATACGGCAGAAGAAATTTTAAATATTCTAAGTGCAAAGGAACAAACTTTATTATCTTCAAATTGTATAATTAAACAGATAAATTCTCCATATAACAATAATAAGAAGATGTTAGTAGTAATAGGTAGTAATGAAGAAGATTTAATAAAAGCATCAAATTTATTGATAGACAATAGACTTTCTAATCAAATTTTATCATCATCAATACTTGTAAATAAAGATACTAATATAAAGACTGCTGGTGAACAAGAATTAAATTTAGGTCATATGACTTTAGAAGACCTAGGATATACAGATATTTTGTTGGAAGGTGCATTTAATCAACAAGCTTTATTTGATGTTAGAATACCAAAAGGTAGAAAGTTAGATAATGGTTCAAAGATTGTTTTAAATTTAAGATATTCTGATAATTTGGATTTTGACAAATCATTAGTTACAGTGTATATAAATGATGTTGTCGTAGGAAGTAAAAAATTAGATAGGGCATATTCAGATAATGACAAACTAGAATTAAAAATACCTAAAGATATAGATAATAAAAACTATTATCAAGTTAAGCTGGTGTTTAATTTAAGTATAAAAAATTTAAATTGTGTTACAAGAGAAAGTAATAATCCTTGGGCATATGTTTTAAATAGCTCTTATTTGGAACTATCAACAAAAGAGAATCAGTCACTGAGTTTTGAAAGTTATCCATATCCATTTGTTAAGAATGATAAGTTTAATGATTTAACTGTGATAATGCCAGATTATTCAGGGTCCCAAGCAATGACATGGATGTCCAAACTAGGTGTTAATTTAGGTGCAAATATGAATTCGCATGAGGGAAACATAAATGTAATTAGAGGTAAAGAGTTTAGCAATAAATATAAAGATACGAATATTATAGTTTTTGGAGTACCACTTAACAACTCTGTTATAAAGATGATAAATAGCAACTTAAATATAAAGTTCAATAAAAACTATTCTAACTTTTTATCAAATGATAAGGTAAGCTTTATTGACGATTATGGTAAAAATATTTCATCAATACAATTGATAAAATCACCTTACAATAATCAAAAAAATATTATGGTAATAAGTTCAATAGATGAAAAAAATTTATATTTAGGAATGGATTATTTATTAAATAAAAGTCAAGTGAATGATTTAAAAGGAGATACATTAACAATTGATGAATATGGAGAAGTAAAAGATTTAACGTATAATACAAAAATAAATAAAGAAATAAAAGATTCGAGTAGAGAATTGAATATAAGTAAAACAGCTAAAGTTTTTTTTGTTGTTTCTTTTATTGTTATAGTTGTAGCTGTAATTCTATCAATGTTATTTATTAAGAAATATAAAAGAAGATAATACAGTAAACTTATTATTTTAAAATGAGGTATATGATTTGAATAAAAATGTAAACAAATTTAAATTTAAGAAAAATATTTTAATCTTAGGAATTATTTTAACTTTTATATTTATAATTTATTTTGTAAATGTTGAATTAAAAAATAGAAGTTTAGTAAATAGTCAGTATGAGGGCAAGATTAAATCAGCCAATTTATCTATAGATTATGAAATAAATCAAGTTATGAAGGATATAGATAAGCTAGGATTGAATACAATAAATGTACCTATAGTTATAAATGTGGATGATATTAATTCTGATATCATGTCAATAGATAATAATAGCAAAAAAAAGGCAATTAAACTAATAAAAAAATTAAATAAGAAGGGTATTTCCACAATATTAGAAGCATATCCATGGATAAAAAATGGAGAGTTATATGAGACCGATTGGAATCCTATGAATAAAAAAAGATTTTTTTATAACTGGCAAAATACTGTATTAAATGAACTTATAGAAGATGTAGCAAATCCATTGAATGTAAAGGTTTTAAATGTAGGCTCTAATTTTGTATACTTAGAAGAATATCAACAAAATTGGGGTGAAATAATAGATTTTGTACAATCAAAATTTGATGGTCTTGTAACATATAGAACTAATTGGTGGTATACGAGAAAAGGTGATTTAAATAGTAAATTATCTTATGAACAAAAACTAAATAATAATTTTTTTGATAAGTTAGACTTTATATCCATAGCAGCGTATTTTGAGTTAAGTGATAAATCTGTCAATACAGTTGATGAATTGGTTTCTGCTTTGCATTCATCTACTGTAAATAATAGAGGACAAAATATAAAAGAAGAACTATATAATCTTTATAAGGTTCATCGTAAACCGATATTTTTTGGAGAATTAGGTTTTTCAAATAGAGAAAATGCAAGCTCTCAACCATGGAATCATGTTCCTTCAGAAATTATAAATGATGAAGAACAAGCAAGATGCTTTGAAGCATATAGGCGAGTTTTTGAAAAAGAAGATTGGATAAATGGTTTTTCTGTGTTTTGTGTAGGTAAAATTGATGAAGAAAAAAACTTTTATCCATCAAAAGAGAGTATAAAGATTATTAAATCTTGGTATAAATAAACTTGTTATATAAATAGACAATTATAGTATATAAATAGTTGATTAGGAGAGATATAAATGGATGACATCAAGGTTATGACTGTATTTGGAACTAGACCTGAAGCTATCAAAGTAGCTCCTTTAATTAAGGAACTTGAAAAAAGAGAGCATATAAACAGTATTGTGTGTGTGACAGCACAACATAGAGAAATGCTTGACCAGGTTATAGAAACTTTCAATATAAATGTAGACTATGATTTAGACATAATGAAAAAAGGGCAAAGTTTAAATGATATAACATGTAAAGTTTTAAATGAACTTCCCATGATTATAGATAAAGAAAAGCCAGACGTAATCTTAGTACATGGAGATACAACGACAACTCTAGCTACTAGTTTAACTGCATTTTATAGTAAAATTTTAGTGGGTCATATAGAAGCAGGACTTAGAACTTATGATAAATATTCTCCATTTCCAGAAGAGCTAAATAGACAGCTTACAGGAATTATTGCTGATATACACTTTGCCCCTACTAGTTTGGCAAAACAAAACTTAATTTCAGAAGGAAAGTCTGAAAACAATATCTTTGTAACAGGTAATACTGCAATTGATGCATTAAAGATGACAATAAGAGAAAATTATACTCATCCTATAATAGATAAGCTTGGTGATGACAGAATGATTTTATTGACTTCTCATAGGAGAGAAAACTTAGGAGAACCCATGAGAAATATATTTAGAGCTGTAAAACGAATAGTAGATGAATTTGAAGATGTACAGGTAGTATATCCCATACATTTAAATCCTGAAATACGTAGTATAGCTAGTGAAGTATTTGGGAAAAATTCTAAAAAAATTCACATTATCGAGCCTTTGGAAGTAGTTGATTTTCATAATTTTTTAAACAAATCCTATATGATAATGACTGATAGTGGAGGAATACAAGAGGAAGCTCCATCACTAGGAAAACCAGTACTTGTGTTAAGAAAAAAGACAGAAAGAATAGAAGGTGTTGAAGCAAAAACACTTAAATTAATAGGTACAAATGAAGAAGATATATATAATTCTGTAAAACAATTATTAACAAATAGAAATAATTATATTCAAATGAGTAAAGCGTCTAATCCATATGGGGATGGAAATGCAAGTAAGTATATAGTGGATGTAATAGTGAAAAAATTTAATTGAAGATACTTAAATTAGCTTTTATTAGCTTAATTTAAATTTTATATATAAGATAGAATTAAAATATAACCACTTAATATAAAAATTATGATAAGATAAGGAATACAATTAGCAAGGGGGAATAATATGGCTAGAAAATGTATAAAAAATTTAGGCAAAAATAAAACTATAAGAAGATTAAAGCTTGTATTTAAGAAGATATTTATTACTGTATTCATAATAGCAAGTATAATAGCTGTTTTTAATATAACAAAATATTTTGAAGACTTATACAAGGTAAGAGATATAAAGACTACTAAAATTGAATACTATATGGATGTAGCTGATGAAGCAGGGGGCGGAAAAGTTCAATTAAGCTGGAAGGAGCTACTTGCTATAGACATGGTAATATATGATGAAGATTTAAGTAATATAAAAAAGAAAGATACATTAAATGTCGGTGAAAAATTTATAGTAGAAGACAAAAATGATAAAGGAGAAAAGGTATACAAGGTAAAAAAGTTTAATAAAGTATTGAATGAATTGAAATTTGACACTTCTCAAAAAAGTAGAGCAAAAAAATACATGAAGGATTTAGAATATACGTATCTTGGAAATAAAGAATTAAAAGATAGTGATGAAAAAATTAAGTTTATAAAGAAATTAGAAGACTCAGCTATAAGAGAGTATATCGATTATGGCATATTACCATCTATAACAATTGGACAAGCAATATTAGAATCTGGGTGGGGTAATTCTAAACTTACAAAGCAAAGTAATAATTTATTTGGTATAAAGGCAGATAAAGCATGGAAGGGAAAAAGTGTAGCAATTTCAACTTCTGAACATTATAATGAAAAGATTGTAGCAAGCTTTAGGTCATATGGTTCACTGGAGGACTCTGTAAAAGACCATGGTTTATTTTTAGTGAATAATAAAAGGTATAGAAAAAATGGATTGTTTGAAGCAAAAGACTATATTAGTCAAGCACAAGCATTAGAAGATGCTGGATATAGTACAGCTGAAGACAAAAGTGGGAATCGTATATATGCAGAACTACTGATAGAAGTTATTAGAAGTTATAACTTACAATTAATAGATAATAAAGTAGAAACAAAATAAGTATTGATTCTACATGAATGTGTAACAAGATAAATTTGTTTTTTACAAAAGAATAGAAAAAATGTAAAAAAACATAAAAAAATGTATTGACTTGTTATTTAAAAGGTGATATTATTATTACTGTACTCGAAAGAGAGCAAAATGAACTTTGAAAATTAAACAGTAGGTTAATTTATAAAACAAGAAACAAACCATAAAGCCAGATATTTTGATAA
>NZ_JAGWCT010000095.1:0-15352 GCF_020657815.1 Clostridioides sp. ZZV15-6597
AGATATATCAAAAGCAATTACTGCATAAAATTTTTCTCTATGCTTTTCTAGAACTCGTGGTGCTTGTTCTTCAAATCAATCGAGAAAAAACAAAATATAAACTTTTAGCTTTCATATTTATCAATACAGATTTATCTAAAAGTATAGAAGAGTTTAAGAAGACTATATTGGAGTATGACACTGTATTAGAATGTCATCACATTTCAGGAGAATATGATTATTTAATAAAAGTATTAGCAGAGGATACAAATGAACTTGAAGAATTTATATCAATAACTTTGAAAAAAATCAGAGGAATCCAGAAAGCTAATACAACCATTGTTTTATCAACAATTAAAGAGGAAATTAATACAATCAAAGATATTTTTTAGATGAGCATAGACTTAAATGGTGATTATATTAATACCTACTTTATTACATATTTTTAGGAGGAAAATACAATATGAAAGTTTTAGTTTTTTTAGCAAAAGGTTTTGAAACTATGGAATTTAGCGTATTTGTAGATGTTATGGGATGGGCTAGAAATGATTATGATTACGATATAGATGTAGTAACTGGTGGATTTAAAAAGCAAGTTGTAAGCACATTTAATGTTCCAGTATTAGTTGACAAAACAATAGATGAAATATGTGTAGATGATTATGATGCTTTAGCTATTCCTGGAGGATTTGAAGAGTTTGGATTTTATGATGAAGCATATGATACATCTTTTTTAAACTTAATAAGAGAGTTTGATACAAAGGAAAAGATAATTGCTACTATTTGTGTAGCAGCTTTACCTGTTGGTAAAAGCGGTGTTTTAAAAAATCGTAAAGCTACTACATATCATTTAAAAGATGGTCAAAGACAAAAACAGTTAAGTGAATTTGATGTAAATGTAGTCAATGAGCCAATTGTTGTAGATAGAAATATTATAACTTCATATTGTCCAGAAACTGCACCACATGTAGCTTTTAAGCTTTTAGAAATGTTGACATCTAAGGAACATATGGAAGTTGTAAAATTAGCTATGGGATTTAAATTATAATAAATTAAAGTTTATTTAAGTAATCAGAACCCCAATCACACATAACATCTAAAATAGGAATAATGCTTTTTCCAAAATCGGATAATGAATATTCCACTTTTGGAGGTACAACAGGATAAACAACTCTTATAATAAAACCATCTGTTTCTAATTCACGTAATTGTTGAGTTAGCATTTTAGGAGTTGCTTTAGTAATTAATTTTCTAAGTTCATTAAATCTTAATGTGGTATCTTTAAGATGCCAAAGGATAAGTGTTTTATATTTACCACCAATCAATGCAAGTGTTGCTTCTATAGGACAACTGTAATTACTTGAACATTTTTTCATTTTTTTAGACCTCTCAATATATTTTGAAGTACCCTTTTTGGTACTATGTTACAAAAAAGTGCATTATTGTAATATATAATTATAGTGATAAGATTATAGCATAGGTTAAATAAATCATCAACTTAGCCTAATAAAATGATAGGGGGTAATCGTCAGCCTTAAAGATTAATTGTAATACAAGAAAAAGAGGGTCTTAATAAAGTTTCTAAGGCTACAAATATATATGATGCACCATTAGCAATTATCGTATGTGGAGATAAGGATAAAGTTTGGACAAGACCTTTTGATGGTAAACAACTTACAGATATTGATACAAGTATAATCACCGACCACATGATGTTACAAGCAACTGAACTTGGGTTAGCGAGTGTATGGGTATGTTATTTCAATCCAGATGTAATTAAAGAAGAATTTAATTTGTCAGATAATCTTGAGCCAGTAAACATATTACTAATAGGATATGAGGCTGGAACACCAGAAAGCCCAAATAGACATGATAAAACTCGTTTTCCTTTAAATGAAATTGTTTCTTATGAAACTCTTTAGATATAAAAGTAAGTTATCTATATGAGATGTATAATGAGTTATTTTTTTAAATAAAGTTTTAGAAAAAGTTAATGCTTATATAAAATTAATTTTAGTGAAGTATATATCTGATTGAACAATGATGTATACTTCACTATTTTAATTACTTAGAATACCTACTAATACTTTGAATATCCACTAAACTTAAATTTTCATTATATTAATAAAAATACATCGATATTAATTAAAATACATCAATTAAATCAATTTTCGAGTCTGGAAAACCACTTAAAATATAATCTTTTATATCGCTTAGGTGGTCATAAATTTGTTTTTCAGAAACTCCATCAGGGCCATATACAAAGTATAGAATATTTTTAGTTTCTTTTGTAATCTTTGTACGATTATCTGGTCCATTAAGAATACTAGATAGTATACCAAGGTTATCTGATAAAAATAAATCGTCTCTTGTTAGAGTTTGCTCTCTTTTTCCTATACCATAAAAATGTTCATTTTCATTTGCTAAATCTATTTTTAAAGGTGATTCTATTTTATCAAGGTCATGTCCTGCTGCTAGAAGAAGATTTTTTAATTCTGCTAAAAACATTACTTGAATAGGTAGACTTACATTTGGAATACCTTTTGATTTTAGTAAAAGGGATTCTAATTGAAGTAATACAGGATAAGTTTTCTTAAATTTTTTATAATACTTTATGTAGTTGGAAAGAGGTTCTGTTTTAATCTTTTCTTTACGATTGTATTCAGAATTTTGTGCAATAATATTTTTAATTTCAGAGTTTTTAAGAAGTAAAAAATTTTCTTCATTAGGTGTTGAATAGGTCATATTTACAATCATAACTCCAAATTTAATATTGGGATAAATTTCTTTTACTCTACTTGATATTTCTAACATAATTTAGACTCCTTTTTATTTTTTGTTTTATGGTATAATCTTAGCAAGTAAAAAGTGGATTTTGTAGTTCCATTTTTATAGTGATTTTATAGAACCACTTTTGGAGGTATTAAAATGTGGATTACAATTAATAGAAATAGTGACATATCATTATCAAGACAAATTTATAAAGCAAATATCAAGATTTATCCTGTACAGCAATATGCAATTGAGAATAAAGTAGAATATGACCATGAAGTTGTCCTAGGATATGCTCATCTTAGTTTTGATGAAATTGAACAGGGAGTAAGAATACTTAGTAAAATAATACATACAAATCAAGATGTATAGGGAATGTTTTTTACAATAGCTTATTTTTAGGTATGTATTTTACTTTAGTTTTTTTACAACTCACATATTCATTTATACTACATACTTCCAATTGTATTGTGTGGACAAATTACTTATTGTATTCTGAAATCATCAATTAAGGAAGGTAGATGAAATGGATGAATAAGATAATAGAAGTAATTAATTTGCAAAAAAGCTATGATGCTTTTAAAGCTGTGAAAGGGATTGATTTTTATGTAGAGGAAGGTAATTTGTTTGCATTACTGGGAGCTAATGGTGCTGGAAAATCTACAACAATTGATATTCTTTGTACATTATTGAATTATGATAGTGGAGAAGTGATTATAGATGGGCATAAGTTAGGTGTAGAGGATAATAAGATTAAAGAAAAAATTGGAGTAGTATTTCAAGAAAGTATACTAGACCCACTCTTGACAGTAAGAGAGAATCTTACAATTCGTGCAAAATTTTATATTAAGAATAAAGATAAAGTAAGACAAATTGTGCATGAATCTGCTTTATCTGTAGGAGCTATGGAATTTATAGATAGACCATATGGTAAATTGTCTGGAGGTCAAAAGCGTAGGGCTGATATAGCAAGAGCTCTTTTAAATACTCCTAAAATACTGTTTCTAGATGAGCCTACAACAGGGCTTGACCCGGAAGCTAGAAAATGTGTATGGGATACTATATTAAAATTACAAAAACAATATGGTTTTTCTATAGTTCTTACAACCCATTATATGGAGGAGGCTACAAAAGCTGATTATATTGTAATGCTTGATTATGGTGTTATAACAGCAAAAGGTTCACCTCATGAACTAAAATATAAATACAAAGCAAATAATTTAGATGATGTATTTTTGAATATAGTTAGAAATAGAGGTGAAAAAAATGTTTAATATAGCACAAAGAAATATAATGATTTTTTTAAGAAATAAAAGAGGCGTATTTTCATCTTTTTTAGGTGCAATAATTGTAATCGCTATATATATTATTTTTTTAGGAGAAAATTTGAAGGAAGGTTATCCAAATATTAAAGACATAGATATATTAATGAATAGTTGGGCAATGGCAGGAATTATTTCTGTTGTTTCTGTAACTACAACAATGGGTTCATTTGGAGTTACAGTATTAGATAAGGAATTAAAAAGAACCAAAGATTTTTATTGTTCGCCTGTTAAGACGAGAGAGCTGGTGGGAGGATATATTTTAAGTTCATATTTAATTGGTGTAATTATGAGTATATTTACATTTATACTTGCAGAGATATATATTGTATTAAGTGGGGGACAATTTTTACCTATGCTTTCTATTATAAAGGTCATTGGTGTAATATTATTAACAGTTTTATCATCTAGTGCAATGATATTTTTTATTGTAAATTTGTTAAATAGCATAGATACATTTGCAACTGCTTCTACGATTATAGGTACTCTTATTGGATTCTTGACAGGAATTTATATACCTATTGGAAGCTTACCTCAAGCAGTACAAACCATTATAAAGTTATTTCCAATTTCACATGGGACTGTATTACTTAGACAAATTATTACGGAGTCTCCATCAAAAGTAACATTTGTGGATTCAACAAATGTATTGACTGTATTTAATGAACATATGGGAGTAACATTTGGTGGTATTGGCAGTTTGCATGAAACTTCAATTCATATTATGTTTCTAGTTATTTCTGCAATAGTCTTTTATTTTGTTACTATACTTATGGTATCAAGAAAAGAAAGCTAGAAATTAATAGTAGGAAAATACAGTATAGTCTTTTTATAGAAATCAAAAGAAAGGATGTGTTAGAGTGAAAGTAGTAATTGAAACTCCATTAGATGGAGAAGAGGATGAAATTATCATAAGATGCAGAAATCTTGATGATGAAATTCTTAAATTGATTTTTAACATCAGGATGCAAAGAGAGTCTCTTATAGCATATAAAAATGAACAACTCTATCGTATCAATCCTTTAGATGTTTATTACTTCGAATCTGTAGATAATCATACTTATCTTTATTGTAAAAATGATGTTTATGAGTTTAAGAAGAAGCTTTATCAGATTGAGGAAATTTTTTTAAATAGTGATTTTCTTAGAATATCCAAGTCTGTAATATTAAATCTTACAAAAATAGACTCAATTGTACCAGCGTTTAATGGTAGATTTGAAGTAATACTAGATAATGGTGAAAAGACAATTATTTCACGCCAATATGTACCAATGTTGAAGAAAAAACTAAGGATATAAAGGAGTTGATTGAATATGAATTTAATAAATATACTAAAGAATGTAGTTCGTTATTTTTGTATGATAACTACAGGAGTTTTAATATCTGTTTTTACTTCTTGTCTATTATTTAGCCCTGATGAGACATTTAGTATAAGTATTTTCCAACAGATTTTATTAATTGCATTGGTAACATCTCTATCCACATTAATTTTTTATTCAAAACGAGAACTAGGTAGAAAAGAGTTACTAATTCGTCAAGTAATTCATATGATTTTTCTGTTTGTTTTTGTTATGTGGTTTTCATTTAAAAGTAATTGGATTGATAGTGGGCATATTTTTCAAGCTCTGTTTATAGCACTATCTATATTTATTATCTATCTTTGTATAACACTTGCTACTTGTAAAAGAGATAAGAAAGAATCTATTTTACTAAATAAAGGTCTGAAAGAATATAGGAAAAATAAAATTAGTAAATGATAGCGAAAGTAATTCAACAAATTGTAAATTTATTATTAATTAAGTTTTTATACAAGTCATTTATTTAAGATAGCAATTTATATTAAGAAGAAAATTCTTGTATGAGTTATAATACTTAAAAGGAGATGATGAGGTTGAAAACAAATACAGATGTGATTATGGAAATCATTGATTATATAGAAGAACATCTTACAGAAAATCTAAATCTAGATAAAATAGCTGATGTTGCTAGTTATTCAAAATATCATTTACACAGAATGTTTACAAATATTGTGGGATGTACTATACATCAATACATTAAAAGAAGGAGACTTACTGAAGCAGCTAGACAACTTGTATTTACAGATAAATACATTATAGATATAGCTCTTACAGTTGGATATGCTACACACCAGTCTTTCACATTAGCATTTAAAACTTTATATAAAGAATCTCCACAAATATATAGAAGTAAAGATGAATTTTATCCTATTCAACAAAGATTTGTTTTAAATTCAAATCATCAAATCCAAAATGTAGAGTGTATTTCTTATACAAGTATTAATTATGAACGAAGAAGAGATGAAATCAATTCTTATCTCAACTTTAATATTAATTGTGAGGTGAAAGTAGCATGAATTTAGTACCACATGTGATTGAACAGACAGGTCAAGGTGAAAGGTCTTATGATATATATTCAAAACTATTAAAAGATAGAATTATATTTATAGGGGAAGAAATTAATGATGCTATTGCAAGTTTGGTAGTGGCTCAATTACTATTCTTAGAATCAGAAGACCCAGATGCAGATATAACTATATATATAAATAGCCCAGGAGGGGTTGTAACATCAGGGTTTGCTATATACGATACTATGAACTATGTCAGATGTGATGTATCAACTATTTGTATTGGTATGGCTGCAAGTATGAGCGCCTTTTTACTTGCTGGAGGTACAAAAGGAAAAAGATATGCCCTACCTAACGCAGAGATTATGATACATCAACCTATGGGTGGTGTTAAAGGGCAAGCAACAGATGTAAAAATAGCAGTAGATAATATATTGAGAAAAAAGGAAAAATTAGATAGAATTCTTTCTGAGAATACTGGAAAATCAATAGAAGATATTAGAATAGATACAGATAGAGATAATTTTATGTCTGCACTGGAAGCTAAAGAATACGGATTAATTGATTGTATAATGGAGAAAAGAGAGTAGAGTACTCTTTTAAAAGCTTAATATATAGTATATAACTAATATTAAAATAATCATGTTTAAATAAACATGGTTATTTTTTGTTTAAAAAAGAAGTTTTTAAAATGGCAAGTAAATGAGTAATAAATAGTAATTTTACATACAATTTTAGATACTTTCTAGAGATATTAACCAATGTGGTTGTAATGATATGATAACTTATAGACCACACTGGTTAAGCTGAGTAGAAAATATTAATTTTTTCAATCAACTAATAATAAACCAAAGTGATTTTGAATTTCTCCCTTTTCTCGCAAAGTATTTATTTCAAGTCCATTTGACCTTACTGTAGCAAAAACATCAATACCACATGCTTCCATTGATGGAGCAGTCTTGTTAGGAAAACTACAAGTATCAGGATTACATTTGGCACACTTTGTACAAGGACCACTTCCAAAAGCAATTGCTTTATAGTATCTATCTAAAAAAAGTTCTCTTGCTATTTCAACAGCTAGAGGAGTAACAATACTCATTTTGTGACATCGAAATAAAATAGCTTTTCTGTAACAATCTATTATTGCTTGTGTCTGTTGATAAGTTGGAGTGCTGGGCGGACAACAATGACTATGACCATATGTATTACAACCAAACTGACACTTATAAATTGTCCATGCCGCTGTGACAATCGTTTTAGGGTCTATTGACACTGCAATGTCAGCTCCACTAGATTTTAACATTTCAAAGTATTTTTTCATAATTTACCTCCTACCAAAAATAGTTTAATTTTTTATATTGTATGAATGATTAAATTTTACATATTCTTATACTTATGGTAACGCAAAAATACATATCAATCAAATCGAAGTATTTAAATTCTGAATTCAATAAAAATGAACTATAAATATACATGATAAATAAACTTACCTACTGATTTTTTGTCGTTAAAAATTTTCTAACTTTCAATAACAAAATAAGAGGAAATACCATATATTACTTATGTCTGTAATATATAAAAGACAAAGGAGTTGTACATTATGATTACAATAAGTTTGTGCATGATTGTTAAAAATGAGGAAGAAGTTATAGGCAGATGTTTAGAGTGTGTAAAGGATATAGTAGATGAAATTATAGTTGTAGATACTGGTTCTACAGATTCCACAAAAGAAATAGTTTCAAAATATACGGACATGGTGTACGATTTCGAATGGATAGATGATTTCTCTGTTGCGAGAAATTTTTCATTTTCTAAAGCTTCTAAAGACTATATAATGTGGCTTGATGCAGATGACATAATTTTAGAAGAGGATAGAAAAGAATTATCAAAAGTTAAGGAAAATTTAGATACTTCTATTGATATGGTCATGGCAAAATATAATGTATCATTTGATGAAAACGGAAAACCAACTTTATCATATTATAGAGAACGCTTATTTAAGAGAAGTTCTAATTATAAATGGGTTGACCCTATTCATGAAGTAATACCTCTTGTTGGAGAAATATTTTATTCTGACATCGCAATATCACATAAAAAACTTCACAGACAGGACCCTTTAAGAAATCTCAGAATTTTTGAAAAAATGATTTCAGAAGGTAGGATATTGGAGCCAAGACATCAGTTTTATTACTCAAGAGAATTGTATTACAATGCAAGGTATAAAGACGCTATAGAAGGTTTTACTAAGTTTTTAGACTCGTCAAAAGGGTGGATTGAGGACTGTATAAGTGCTTGCAGAGATTTAGCCACATGCTATTACTTAATTAATGATGAAAAAAGTGCCTTATATTCTTTATTTAGAAGCTTTGAATTTGATGAGCCAAGAGCAGAAGTTTGCTGTGATATAGGAAAGCACTTGTTTGATAGACAAAGATATAAAGAAGCTATTTTTTGGTATAAGGTAGCATTAACTAGAGATAAAAATGACATTAATGGAGGATTTAAGTCAAATGATTGTTATGGATACTTACCATGTATACAATTAAGTGTATGCTATGACAAACTAGGAGAAATGGATAAAGCCATATCTTATCATGAAAAAGCAAAAGAAATCAAACCTAACGATAGTGCTATTTTATACAATGAAAATTATTTTAGTAACTATAAAAGTTATTAATAAGTCACAATAATACTAATTTTGACATATTATGTAGAGAGCATGAAAGCTCAAATATATTAGGAGGTGCTTTAAGTAATGAGTAAAAATAAATATTTTGGCCCATTTGATGGTAATAACCATGATAACAATTATGGTGATTACAATAGCGGTTGCGATAGTTGTAATAGTTGTGACTGTCATCATGGTTGCCCACCATCATGTATAGGTCCAACAGGTCCAATGGGTCCCAGAGGTAGAACAGGTCCCACAGGCCCAACAGGTACAACCGGACCAATGGGTCCAACAGGAACAATAGGAAACACAGGAGTAACAGGAAACACAGGAGCAACAGGGTTAATAGGCCCAACAGGAGCAACAGGGTCAGCAGGTCCAACAGGAGTGACAGGAGCAACAGGGTTTGGAGTAACAGGCCCAACAGGTCCAACAGGAGCAACAGGAGATACAGGAGCAGATGGAGTAACGGGTCCAACAGGCCCAACAGGAGTAACAGGAGCAAATGGAATAACAGGTCCAACAGGGATAACAGGAGCAACAGGATTTGGAGTAACAGGTCCAACAGGTCCAACAGGAGCAACAGGAGCAAATGGAGCTGCTGGAGTAACAGGAGTAACAGGGGCAACAGGAGCAACAGGAACACCTGGAGCAACAGGTCCAACAGGAGTAACAGGAGCAACAGGAGCAGATGGATTGGCAGGTCCAACAGGTCCAACAGGAGCAACAGGAACACCTGGAGCGACAGGAGTGACAGGTCCAACAGGAGCAACAGGAGATACAGGAGCAGATGGAACAACAGGTCCAACAGGTCCAACAGGAGCAACAGGGTTTGGAGTAACAGGTCCAACAGGTCCAACAGGAGCAACAGGAGTAGGAGCAACAGGAGCAACAGGTCTAATAGGTCCAACAGGAGCAACAGGAACACCTGGAACAACAGGCCCAACAGGCCCAACAGGTCCAACAGGAGCAAATGGATTGATAGGCCCAACAGGAGCAACAGGAAATACAGGGGCAGATGGAGCAACAGGTCCAACAGGCCCAACAGGAGCAACAGGAGATACAGGAGCAGATGGATTGGCAGGCCCAACAGGTCCAACAGGTCCAATAGGAACACCTGGAGCAACAGGTCCAACAGGAAATACAGGAGCAACAGGGGTAGGAATAACAGGAGCAACAGGAGCAACAGGTCCAACAGGAGCAGATGGATTAGTAGGTCCAACAGGAGCAACAGGAAACACAGGAGCAGATGGAGTACCAGGTCCAACAGGTCCAACAGGAGCAACAGGAAATACAGGAGCAGATGGAGCAACAGGCCCAACAGGAGCAACAGGAAACACAGGAGCAGATGGAGTACCAGGTCCAACAGGAGCAACAGGAAATACAGGAGCAGATGGAGCAACAGGAGTAACAGGTCCAACAGGGGCAACAGGAAATACAGGAGCAGATGGATTAGTAGGTCCAACAGGAGCAACAGGAGCAACAGGAATAGCAGGAGCTAGTGCAATAATACCTTTTTCATCAGGTATACCACTATCACTTACAACTATAGCTGGTGGATTAATAGGAACACCAGGATTTGTTGGTTTTGGTAGTTCAGCTCCAGGTGTAAGTATAGTTGGTGGAACAATAGATCTTACAAACCCAGCAGGAACATTGACTAACTTTGCATTTTCAATGCCAAGAGCTGGAACAATAACATCTATTTCAGCATATTTTAGTACAACATTAGCACTTTCACTTATTGGTTCAACAGTTACAATTACAGCTACACTTTACCAATCAACTACACCAAATAATACATTTACAGCTGTACCAGGAGCAACAGTTACACTAGCTCCACCACTTACAGGGTTATTGTCAGTAGGAACAATTTCTACTGGAATAGCAACAGGATTAAGCATACCAGCAACAGCAGAAACTCGTTTCCTATTAGTATTTACTGCATCAGCTTCAGGTCTTTCATTAGTTAATACTGTAGCAGGATATGCAAGTGCAGGAATTTCAATTAGTTAGATTAAATAATTGAAATAAACAGACTTTCAGCATCTAATTTAGATGCTGGAAGTTTTTTATTTTGATATCAATTGATAAAGCATAATATAGAGTACTGGTATATAATATAAAATAATAACATGAAATTAGAGATAGAATTGTCTAGGGGGATATTATGAAAACTAAAATTGAAGAATTAATGAACCGTTTTGTAAAAGATTACAATAAGTCAAATAATGTAAATTCAAAATGGCAAGAACTTTTATTTGCCTATGCATCTGCTGAAGATGAAATGTTTTATCAGTTAAAAAAAGTTATAGGAACATCTCATGCTATGCCAAAAGATTTCTTGAAAAATGGTAAGACTATAATTACATATTTTATACCCTTTGATAAAAACATAAATGATAGTAATATTGGAGGGCTTGAATGTTCAGAAAGTTGGGCAAGAGCTTATATAGAAACTAATAAATTGATTTCTGACTTGAATACTTTTTTATGTGAAGAGCTAGGAAACATGGGGTTTGACTCCTACGCTATTCCTGGGTCATATAATTTTGATAATGATAAATTGATTAGTGATTGGTCACAAAGACATGTAGCATTCATAGCAGGTCTTGGAACTTTTGGTCTAAATAATATGCTTATTACAGAAAAAGGATGTTGTGGAAGGGTAGGAAGTATAATCACAAGTTTAAAATTAGAACCAACTAAAAGACCAGAAAAGGAATACTGCTTGTATAAACATAATAACAGTTGTAAAAAGTGTGTAAGTAAATGTGTGAAAGAAGCTTTAAAAGAAGATGGGTTTGATAGAAATAAGTGTTATGAAATGTGCATGATAAATGAGAAAAAATATTCTTATATAGGTGGATGTGATATCTGTGGAAAATGTATAGTTGGAGTTCCATGTTCAGTAATAAACCCATCAATGTAAAAAGTTTCTGTTAATTAACAATTCTAATTTGATATGTAATAAACTACAAATATAAATAAAAAATAAAGAAATTATGTTGATTGACAACTATTTGTGCTATTGATAGACTTATATGTATCGCTGTGGTATAAGGAGGGGTGAGACTTTATGCTTGATTTAATCTTTATTTTTGCATAGCAAGGGCTATTGCAACTATAAAATTTAATATACAGATAGCCCTTTGCTATTCCTAATAAAAAATTACTGTTTAATAGGAGAGCAAAATGAGCTATAAAAAAGCAATACATGTATTACCAGAAGAATTACTTGAATTGATACAAGAATATGTGGATGGAGAATGTATTTATATTCCCAGAAAATCAAACAATAAAAGAGAATGGGGAAGTAATACATCTACTCGTGAAGATTTAACAATCAGAAATATGCAAATTTATGAAGATTATCAAGTTGGTCATGATTTGCAATATTTATCAGAAAAATATTATCTGTCTTTGAAGAGTATTCAAAGAATTATATTACAAGAAAAAAGAAAAGATATTTAAATGTAAGCCAGTATAGTTATATAACTATACTGGCTTATTTTCTTTTGTTAAAAATGTTTAAGGTATAGTTTTTTTTTAGTGGATGCTATAATTTAATTAATTTCAGAAGCTTATATAATAATAAAATCCAGAGGTAGTGTCTATATTAAGAGAAAATAATTTGTTATATAAGTATATAATTGAAATTAAAATTTATTAAAAATTAGGAGGTACTATTTTGAAAAAAATGCTTGATTATATTCCACCTTTTCACAACTTTCTATTTTAGCAATATTATAGAAAGGAAATTGTATTTATGCAAAAAATTACTTGGGAGATTGAGTATAAATCCCAATTGCCAGTAATTAGGTACTGCAAAAAATGTGGAAAAAAGACTGAATATATTTGTTCAGATTTATTTAGAGTGAATGCTCAACATAAGTATTTAGATATTTGGTTAATATATAAATGCTCAAATTGTGATTCCACATGGAATTCAACCATATATTCTCGTATTAATCCAAAAAACTTAAATCCAGAAATATTAGAACAATTTTATACGAATGATTATAATCTTGTTAAACAATATGCTATGAATGTTGAACTTTTACATAGAAATGGGGCGGAAGTTGGCATCCCAGAATATAAAATAGTAGGTCAAGATATTTGTATTGATGACCTTACACAAGTTCATATTGCAAGTAAGTATCCATGTCAATTAAAGGTATCTACATTATTACGTGAGAAGCTTGGCTTATCTCGAAAGGTCTTTGAAGACATGCTAGACTGTGGGATGATAAAAAGTATATCTGGAGTTGACTTAAGGAGAAGTAAATTAAATTATGAGATTGTGTTACAAATTGGAAAGAGTAAACAAGAATATTTAAATCAGTTAGACTAGCTGGTTTAATATGTTTTATGTAACATCATTTTAAATAAGTATAGCAACTTTAAAAATACAAAGAAGCTATACTTATTTATGTATAATAGCATTATCTTTTTTCTAGATTTTCTAATATCTCGTAGTAGTGTGTTGTAGCTAGTGCACTTGGCTTACCTTTTTTACAGAAAGATAACTTGGATAGCTTTGGGACTACACGTTCAACAACAATCTGATTATCTGACATTTTAGATTCAAGTATCTTTAATGCTTCTAGAAATCTCTTATCCTTCTTTGCACGATTATAAAATGATAAAACATAAACATAAAGAAATAGATTGTAATTGCGGAAAGGATATTCAACTTGCATGAATAATGTACCAATTCCATAGTGGCAAGGTCCGATTGGTTTTCTAATTGTCCAATGTTCAAGTAAAAAATCTACAGCCTTATCAAGTTTTGATTCTTTATTTAAATAGTCGCTAAAACGGAATGCATCTAATATATTAAGTGTTGGAAGTGGGTTTGAGTACTCAGTTTCTGGACCTCTACTAAAACTGAACTTATTGCAACGCCAACCACCATCAGTATACTGAGTATCTAAAAAGTATTGAAACGTCTTTTCGATTCTAACATCTGAAGCATATCCCATGTGGCAAAGTGCATTGGTTGCATTAGCTGTATGGCAGGGATAAATACCTCCTTTTGGATATAATTTAAAACGCCCATCTTCTCTCCATGTGCTAAATATCAAGTCAGCGCATTCTTTAAGTAAAGTATCAGTAGGTTTCATACCCAATTCCAATAGATAAAGTACACTATCTAGTGTGGTGAAAGGTGAACCTTTCATTAAACGTTTGTCAGGTGTAGCCCAATAGTCTGCACCATTATCATATCTGTGTGACAATATCTCTTCTATATCTGATAAATATTGATTTTCTACGTTCATTTTTTAACTCCATTTCATATTAGATTCTAACTAAATTTATCAAAAAATTTATTATAATAGTATTGATGCTTACAATTGATTTACTTTATTCAAAATTGCATCTATAGCTGTATCAGGAACAACTGCTAAGTCTTCTGCATTAAAATAATAAATTATATTAGAGTCAAATAATATATTTGAATTTGGTGGAAATTCATCATCTCCAAGCCAAAGTATAAATATCATAGAAGTATTACCTATGTATGTAAACTTATAAGCTAGGTCACCCATTTTTATTTTTTCAGCTCCAATATTCTCCATGACTAATTTATATTTATCTATTTGAGATGTAAAGATTTCTGAAAGTCTTGCTAGAGTTCTATTTAGAAAGTTAGGATAATAAACATTACCTCCAGGAACTTCTTTAAAAGTTATATATTTATTTGTAAGAGGTATACCTTTAGCATTACACAAATACCTAAGCATTAGAATCTTAAGTTCGAAATTTTTACAGAGACTTCCATTACTATTCCAAACTTCTCCACTTGGATAATCAACCGTATACTGTCTACCAAAAAAATCAATATTAAATTTGCTTGAATCACTATTAAAGTCAATATTACTTAAATTACTAATTGTATGAGGGTCTAATTCTTTGAGTTTTTTTCGTGCATAATCAAATGGAACATTATAATTACTTGTTTTAATATTTTTATCCATAATACTTTCCTCCGATTTAAAGACCTAAGTATATATTTGTAAAAGATTTTCTTATTATTGATTTTATTATATATCTAGAATATTACAATATCAAATTAATAAATAAATTTTGTTATTTAAAGGAATCTATTTGACACACTCCCCATAGCTAAAGCAAGGGGATTCTTGGTGGCTAACGACTTAATACTATCTAAACGATAGAATCATAGGTGGTTACAAAGCCAAGCTACTTGGACGGTGTCTTCGCCACTACTACCTTATA
>NZ_JAGWCT010000096.1:0-15114 GCF_020657815.1 Clostridioides sp. ZZV15-6597
AAATTGAAAATGCTAATTTTAAGAAATAATAAAGTTTAGCTTCTGGATAAATAAAAGTTTACTTTATAGATAAACTTTTGCTGTTTTTGTTTTTGACATACATATTTTTTTGTAATATATTTATATTATCAATTAGAGATAAGGAGAGTGAGAAGAGATATTTAATTTAGAGAAGGCATTAAAAAAAGATTTAAATCAAGAATATACAGAGAGTAGAAATTTGATTATGAACAAAAGTAAATATATGAATGTTTGCTTTAAAAATTATATCAAAGTGGCAGAAGGAATGTATACTAAGAGAGATTTAATTCCAATAAAATTAATAAATTCTATGGATAAAAATAATAAGATTAGAAAAACATTACATGAATTATCTTGTGAATTTGAATATCCAAAGACTTCCTTGTCTTCATTGTTTACAGAACTAAAAAAATTAGATTTTTTACAGAGAGTAAAAAATGGTGAGTATATGATAAATCCACATATAGCATATAAAGGAAATAGAGCTGATAAAGAAAGTTTATTAGAAGAATATAATCAGATAAAAAGACCTAATAAGGTTAGTAAATAAGGAAGAAGGTTTTTATATGAGTTTAAAACTTGATAGAAATGTTCTACAGTGGTTTGATTATGTATTTGAAAATGAAGAAACTAGTTTGAGACATTATAATTTTGAATGTACATTAAAAGAGATTAGCCCCACTAGTTTAAACAAAGTAGCATTTATATTAGAAAAAAATAATTCTGAATACTGGAAGTTGTATTTTGAAATACCAGCCGAAGTTACTTTGAAACTTAGACAAAACATTCATCCTTTATTTAGAGAGTATATATACGAACAAATATCACTGTATAACGATAATCAAATTTACAATTTTGTAAATTCAAATTTATTAAAAGTGTTTAATAATATTGCAATTTACCAATATAATCTTTTAGAAAATCTATATACTATTGATTTTAGAAAGAGTTTTATAGAGAAATGCCAGTATTTGTTAATAGGTGAAAAAAGACTTATAGATGAAGACTTATATCTAAAAGCAAAATCAAAAGAAGTGTTTGATTTTTTTAACTCAGATGGAACCTTTAATCTGACATTAAGTTTTGACATACAAAAAAATGAAAGTTTGCTTGATAGTCTTTTGGAGCTTAGAAAATCAATAATCATAAATGAGAGAATTTAATTTATTTGGATATAATATTAAAATGGAGGGATTTATATGGACGTAGAAAAAATGACTTTAAGAGTTCAAAAAAGTTTAAATGAGGCTTATAATGAAGCAGTAAAAAATCATAACCAACAAGTAGATGTAATTCATCTTTTTTCAGCACTTATTAATCAAGAAGATGGGTTAATACCAAATATAATAGAAAAGATGAATATATCAATAGATTCTTTAAGAAATACTGTAAACCTTGAAATGGATAAACTTCCAAAAGTATATGGAGAAGGAGCAGATTCACAAGGAGTGTCAGCTACTAGAAAAATAAATGAAGTACTTATAAAAGCAGAAAGTATTTCTAAAGAATTTAAAGATTCATATATAAGTGTTGAGCATGTTATGCTTGCAATGATGGAAACAGAATCAAAATCAGTTGTTGGTAAAATATTGAAACAATATAATATAAATAAAAATGACTTTTTAAACGTTTTATCACAAGTTAGAGGTAGTCAAAGGGTAGAAACGCAAGACCCAGAAGGAACATATGATGCGCTTGCTAGATATGGAACAAATTTAGTAGATTTAGCTAAAAAAAATAAGTTAGACCCTGTAATTGGAAGAGATGAAGAAATAAGAAGAATTATAAGAATTTTATCGAGAAGAACAAAAAATAACCCTGTATTAATTGGTGAACCAGGTGTAGGTAAAACTGCGATAGTTGAAGGCTTAGCAGAAAGAATAGTAAGAGGAGATGTACCAGAAGGATTAAAAGATAAAATAGTATTCTCTCTTGATATGGGTGCATTGATTGCTGGTGCAAAATATAGAGGAGAATTTGAAGAAAGATTAAAGGCTGTCTTAAAAGAAGTTCAAAGTTCTGATGGAAAAATCATATTATTTATAGATGAGATTCATACTATAGTTGGAGCTGGTAAAACAGAAGGATCAATGGATGCAGGTAACCTGATTAAGCCTATGCTTGCAAGAGGAGAGTTAAATTGTATTGGTGCAACTACTTTTGATGAATACAGAAAATATATAGAAAAAGATAAAGCACTTGAAAGACGTTTCCAACCTGTAATTGCAGAAGAACCTACTGTTGAAGATACAATATCTATACTTAGAGGACTTAAAGAACGATTTGAGATACATCATGGAGTAAGAATTCATGATAATGCTATTGTAGCAGCAGCAAAATTTTCTCATAGATATATACAAGATAGATTTTTACCAGATAAAGCAATAGATTTAATAGATGAAGCTGGAGCTATGATTCGTAGTGAAATAGATTCATTACCAACAGAATTAGATGTGGTTAGAAGAAAATTATTTACACTAGAAACTGAAAGAGAAGCTTTACTCAAAGAAAATGATGATAAGAGTAAGTCAAGACTAGAAGACATTCAAAAGGAAATAGCAGAGTTAAAATCTAAAAATGATGAAATGACTGCTAAATATGAAAAAGAGAAGAGTCAAATATTAGATATTAAAAATTTAAAATCTCAATTAGATGAAGCTAAAGGGAAAGCTGAAAAATATGAAAGAGAATATGATTTTAATAAAGCAGCAGAGGTTAAATATGGTGAAATACCTAAATTAGAAGAGCAAATAAAAAAATATGAGGAAAGTATGAATGATGGTTCTGAGAATTCACTTTTAAAAGAAGAAGTTACAGAAGAAGAAATATCTAATATTGTATCAAAGTGGACAGGTATACCAGTAACTAAATTAGTTGAAGGTGAAAGAGAAAAGCTGCTTAAGCTAGAAGATGAACTTCATAAGAGAGTTATTGGACAGAATGAAGCAGTTACAGCAGTTTCAAATGCAGTAATACGTGCAAGAGCTGGCCTAAAAGATGAAAGAAAACCAATTGGTTCATTTATATTCTTAGGACCTACAGGAGTTGGAAAAACTGAACTTGCAAAAACTCTTGCTAGAAATTTATTTGATAGTGAAGATAATATAATTAGAATTGACATGTCTGAATATATGGAAAAACATGCTGTATCAAGATTAGTAGGACCTCCTCCAGGATATGTAGGATATGAAGAGGGGGGACAACTTACAGAAGCAGTTAGACGTGCACCTTATTCTGTAATATTATTTGATGAGATAGAAAAGGCACATGAAGATGTATTTAATATGTTTTTACAAATATTAGATGATGGTAGACTTACTGATAATAAAGGTAAGACTGTAGACTTCAAAAATACTCTTATAATAATGACCTCTAATATAGGAAGTAATTATTTATTAGAAGCAGGTGGAAACATAACAGATACTACTAACAGTCTTGTAATGAATGAGATGAAGCATCGATTTAAACCTGAATTTCTAAATAGAATAGATGATATTATAATGTTTAAACCTTTAGACCAAGATAATATCAAGAAAATTATAGACATATTTATGGAAGATTTAAAAAATAGATTAAAAGAAAAAGATATTTCTATTGAAGTTACAGATTCAGCTAAAGATGTTATGGTGAGAGAAGGTTATGACCCTGTGTATGGTGCAAGACCTCTTAAGAGATATATAGGAAATACATTAGAAACTATAATTGCAAGAAAACTTATTGCTGGAGATATATATACTGGCTGTACTATAGTTATAGATGGGAAAAATGAAAATATTGAAGTTTTAGTTAAGTAATAAAAGTCAGTAGAGCAAAATGTGCGGTTTGATACATTATGCTCTACTGACTTTCTTGTTGATTAATGTTAATTAATTTATAGATTTATAGTTTTAAGAAGGAAAATATAATTATTTTTATTATTTATGTAATATAGGATTATTAATTGATTTTATATTATATAACTATTTTTAAGAGTATTAAAGTTTTTTTTAATAAAAGTTGATAAAATATATGATATAAATAAATAAAACTATTAATATAACTGAAGGTAAAAATAAATGTGGAAGGATATAGTATTTAATGAAAAATATATTTTACTATGAAACTAAAATTGGGAACATAGGAATATCAGAAGAAAATAATTATATTACAGATTTATTCTTTGGTATGCAAGAATTATCTTGTGAAAAATACACAGTTAAAGAGACTGAAATTATAAAAGAAGCAAATAAACAGTTAAGTGAATATCTAAATGGTGATAGAAAAAAATTTGCTTTACCATTACATCCATCAGGAAGTGAGTTTAGTAAACAAGTTTGGAGTGAACTTTGCAAAATTCCATATGGAGAAACAAGAACTTATCTAGAATTAGCAAATACAATTAATAGACCTAAATCATATAGAGCAGTGGGATTAGCCAATAGTAAAAATCCTATCTCTATTTTTATACCTTGCCATAGGCTTATTGGTTCTAATGGAAGTTTAAGAGGTTATTTGGGCGGAATAAAAACAAAGGATTATTTATTAAAACTTGAAAGTGAAAATAAATAATAGAATTATATAGTAAGTACATATTGAAAGATAATACTTATAATGAAAATTAACTTTATCTTCACTAATAATTAAGTTCCAATAATTAAATCATGAAAACTTAAACTCTCAATAATAAAAATTGTCTAAAGCTGAATAAATTTTACTACACAAATATAAATAGAATAACATAAATTTATTTGTTGAAAAGGAAAAAGTAGCAGAGAATAATAGTGAATTTGATACTATTTACTGATGATTTTTAAGGAACTAAATAAAAGAGAAATACTATTTTGTGAGAGAATCTTGAAGCGTAGGCAGATAAGTCTATTCCCCCCTTAGAAAGTAGATTTTAATTATGTTTATAAATGGCAAAAAAATACTGAAAATGATAGTTAGTAAACTATCATTTTCAGTATTTTTTTATAATTTATCAAGTACTAAAAAGTAGATTAAATAAACATAAAAATTTATATATTTATACAAAATTTTATAATGAGAATTATCTTAAAAAATATATAAAAACATAAAAAATATACAAAATTCTACAATAATAGATTTTTTTGTTATAATTACGAGTTTTTTATTGCATCTGTAGAATAAAAGTATTATTATATAGTTAAGATAATTATCCAAGAAAATTTTGGATAATAGAAAAATATTTTATGAAATGGAAAAATTATAATTATATAATTTTTATTAAAAATTTGTTGGGAATCTTTGAATAAAATTAAGAACATAGGTTCGCTGGGGGATGGTGCATGTGGAAAAATCAAATACTACTATTATAAGAAAGGAAAAAATTAAAGACACAGGAATTAAATTAGATTTTTTATTGAGTGTAGATATTGATTTTTATGAACTGTTATTAGAAATCTTGGAAAAAGTAAAAGAAGAGAATTAGTTCTCTTCTTTTAAAAATCTCTTTATATAAGCATTATCAATCATTTTTTCTATAGCTTCTCTATCTTCTTCCTCAAGTGAATATATCTTTTCTAAAAGTTGTTTTGTTTTTTCACTAACTGATAAACTTTCTATTATTAATTTGTCTTCTCTATTTATTTTTGTATTTTCATTTATACCTAATAAATAATCTGTAGATGTCTTCAGTGCTTTTGCTAATCTTACTATTATTTCACTTTTAGGTTCTCGCAGATTATTTTCATAACGTGATAAACTAGCTTCAGTTATACCAACTTTAGTAGCAAGTTCCTTTTGATTTATATCCAACTCTTTTCTTAACTTTGCTATTCTATCTCCTAAACTTTCCATATGTACATCACTCCTTACCGAAATTATAAGTTATTTTACTAAAAAGTAAAATAAAATTACCAAAAATATATAAAAAAAGATAAAAGAGAAGAAAAAAGATTGATAATTACCGTTTGTATATATATAATATAAATTATACAAGTGGTAATTTATGGAGAGGTGATATGTTAAATACAAAAAATCAAAATTAAAAATGATGCTATTAAAAATAAATCAAAAAAGTAATAAAAATATTAAAAATAAATCCTATAATACATTTATTTGAAGGAAATATAAAACTAAGTTTATAAGAAAAGAGATATGCACTTTGTAAAAATATTGAGTTTTGATATAAATGATTTAAGATGCAAATGATTTGAATAAAAATTTTTATTAATACAATTACCAAATGTATAAATCAATATGAGAAGGGTGGTAAGGATAAGTTTTACTAAGTGAAATAGATTATATAATGGTGTTGGAATAATTAACAGATGATTTATCATGGAAATAAAAAAGAGAACTAATTTAGTAAATATTTTAAAATTAAAGAAATTCTCAAAAGAGAAAGATGTTATATAAGTATGTAATGGCAAAAGTTTTAATTATGTCAAAATAGTATATAACAAGGAAATGACTTTAAAATAAATTAAATATATTGGAGAGGTTGAAATGATAATAATTAGAAGCCAGGATAAAACTAATTTAATGAAAGTTAGTAAAATTGAAATAAATGATAATCAAATATATGTAACATTTGAAGATATGTATAATACTAGGAAGATAGGAGATTATGAAAGTAAAGAGAGAGCAATACAAGTATTAGATAAGATACAAAATTTTATTGAGAATGGTACTGAGTATGATTATATAACTGCTAATAAAGTTAGATGTAATGTAAATCGAATATTTCAAATGCCAATTAAGTAAGGCGATTATGTTAGGCTGTTAAGATTTGAAAAGTATTTTAATAATTTTGTTGAAGGTAATTATAATTAAAAGTTATAGATTATTTTAAATATTGTTTTTGCAACAATCAAGTATAAAAGGGAAAATAGGTATTATCAATAATATAAAAAGATTATTTTTAAATATATTATCTTTAAAGAATAAAATACCCCATTCTTAATGTAATAAGAAGGGGGATTTTATTTATACATAAATATTAAAATAAAATGTAAATTTAATGTATATTAAACTATCTAATAAGGAATGATATAAAAATTATACAATAGAAATTCTCCTAAGACAGCTAATATTAAGTACATAATAGTTTCATTTTTAGGAAGATTAATAGCTTTTCTATTTGTATCATCATCAGCTTCAACAGCAATTTCATCTTTAACAGTTTGTTCATATCGATATGAAAAGAGAGTCTTTTTACTTATATAATTAAATAAATTATTTATACATATCCATATGAAATATCCCAAAATAGCACCTAGAGTATTCATCATCAAATCATCAATATCTGTAGCTCTATGATTGAATAATTGACAAATCTCAATTGCTAATGAAAAAACTAATCCAGTCCATAATATACTAATAAAATTTCTATATCTTTCCCAAATCAAAGGAAGTAAAAATCCTAAAGGCATAAACATGATGATGTTTAGAATATAAGTTAAAGCACCACTTGAACTAAATGGAATTAAATTTATTTCATCTAGCCTAATAATTTCATCATATCTACCTATATCCCATATACTTCCAATACCTGCTTTGCTAAGTGCTAAGTAAATATAAAATAAAAAAACATAGACCCATATTAGATGTGTTATTAAACTCCTCTTTTCTTTTAAATTTACTTTTCTTATAACAATTATTTGGTATATTAAACAAGGTAATATTGCACAAAATAACGGATAAAGTGTCCACATAATTGTAATTTATCTCCCTTCAAAATTTATATTTTTAACCTCATAAATACTATCTTTATTGTAATCTTTAAAAATAAATTTTTCTTTAATAAAACCTTAAAAATTTATTAACTTATAAAATAGAATCTTCTACACCTAATATGTAAATGTTTAAAAATTTTATCATATGTATAAATATTATAAATATATGGAAATAATAATAGTATATATTGGTAAAATAGGAGGAATTGTATGAAATGGATTAAATGGTATAGTATTACATGTATATGTATTTTTGCTCTTATAACTTTTTTTATGTTAATATTTCCAAATAAAGTAAGAATGCTTGATGCTTCATATGCATATAGTCTTATTGAAAAAAAAGTGCCAAATGGTGCTAGCTATCAAGGATACAAGAAGAATCAAATTGATGGTACTACTACAATTTATTATAATTATAATAATTCAACTCATGTAGTGAAATTATCACACCCTGAATATAATTCGAGAGAGATTAACTGGGATAAAGTTTCAAATATTATATTTGATTAACTTAAAATAACATTTATTATTTTGAAAATTTATTGTATATAAAAATATGTCATTTTTATAATATAATAAAATGGATATGTTTAAGAAGATTTTAATTCTTTAAAATCTAGAAAGAATCATGGTCATACTACTATAAACTGTATATCTAGTAAAAGGCAAAGTGGTGTTCAGATTAATATCAGTACTTATATACAAGTATATTAAGTTATAATTTGTTTGACATTTATACATGTAGATATGAGAATCTAAACATAAACGATTTTTGTCTATTTAATTAAGGGAGATAAGACAACTATTGTGTCTTGGATTGGAGAAATATATTATGAAAAATGTAGAAGAACTACTTCCAAAAGATAAGTTTAATAACTGTAATATTGAAAAATTAAAATTATTATCTGATGAAGAAATAAAACCTATTTGCCATAGGCTTTTAGAATGGATACGAGATTACAATTGGCCTGTTGCAAAAGATATATTGTCTGTATTGGCATTACATCAAGAAATTATTACTCCACTGATAATAGATATTCCTAAAAACATTCTCTTAATGGAATGTTTTTTTATTTATTAGAAAAAACAATATTTATCAATGGATAAAATAATAAAGCCCTTATTTTTTATAAATAATACTATTTTCCATATTATTTAAAAAATTTTCTAAGTAATATAACAAAACTTTTTTATTTAGCTTAATTGTGCAATTTGTTGATATTTCTTAGATTTTTGTAATTAGTTAATAAAAAAATGTATTATAATAATATTATCGAAACTTGAAAATCTGACAAAGAGATAATATTATAAGAAGTGATGAAGAAGTTATTTGGATGGAATAAAAATAAAGGGTTATTTATTAAAACTTGAAAAAGAAAATAAATAATATCGATATACAATAAATACATATAGAAAGGATGATACTTATTATAAAAAAGAATTTGAAAGGAATTGTTACAGCACTTATCATTGTTATTTTTATACTCGTTTATTATACATTTTTTAGAGATATTACAGCAGAGCAGATACGTCAATATGTGCAATCATATGGAAACTATGCACCTTTTGTATATATATTGATTTTCTCAATTTTACCAATTACTTTTTTTCCAGTTCCAGTCTTAGCATTGGCTGGAGGATTAGCATTTGGATTGTGGAAAGGAACACTTTATACGATAATAGGTGCAGGTATTAATAGTGCAATTATGTTTATGATGGCAAAGGTATTAGCTAAAGATACCATAACTAAGTTTTTAAAAAATAAATTAGCACCATCTTTATGGGAACTTTTTATGGAGGCAGATGAGAAGAGAGGATTTTTTATTATATTTGTATTAAGATTGATACCAATTACTCCATATAATCTTATAAACTATGGAGCAGGACTTACTAACATAAAGTTTAGTAGTTATATACTTGCAACATTTATTGGTATTTTACCAGGAACATTAGTGTTCTTAAATATAGGAGATAAAGCTATTGATGTTACTAATCCTTCTTTTATAATTTCTATAGTGTTGTTGCTTTTATTAATAATAGCATCTTTAATATTGGCAAAAAAGATTTCTCCAACTAGTATATCCAAGAGAGAATAAGCATTTAATTTATTTGTGTAAGATATTAATATAAAATCGTAATAATTTTATATTAATATCTTTTAATATTTTTTGGATTTTTTGTAATTAATTGATATAAAAATATATTATAATAATATTATGAAAATTTTAAAAATATAAGAAAGAGGTAATACCATGAGAAGTGATATAAAAAAAGGAATAGAAGGAGCTCCAAAGAGAGCATTAATGTATGGAATGGGTCTTACTAGAGAAGAGATTGAAAGACCACTAATAGGTATAGTAAATGCACAAAATGAAGTGATTCCTGGTCATCTTCATCTTGATGAAATAGCAGAAGCAGCAAAAAATGGAGTGAGAATGAGTGGTGGATTACCATTAGAATTTCCAGCTATAGGAGTTTGTGATGGTATAGCTATGGGACATGTTGGAATGAATTATTCACTTGCTTCAAGAGAATTAATAGCCGATTCTATAGAGGCAATGGCGATGGCACATGGTTTTGACGCTTTAGTACTTATACCTAATTGTGATAAAATAGTGCCAGGAATGTTAATGGCTGCTGCAAGA
Source organism: Clostridioides sp. ZZV15-6597 (assembly GCF_020657815.1). Taxonomy (NCBI): domain Bacteria; kingdom Bacillati; phylum Bacillota; class Clostridia; order Peptostreptococcales; family Peptostreptococcaceae; genus Clostridioides; species Clostridioides sp. ZZV15-6597. The sequence goes on from NZ_JAGWCT010000096.1 coordinate 10,346, forward strand.
CTTAATATACCAAGTGTTGTTGTAAGTGGAGGTCCTATGCTTCCAGGAAAAGCAAATGGAAAAGTATATGACTTTAACTCTGCAATGGAAGGTGTTGGAGCTTGTAAGGATGGAACAATGAGTGAAGAGGAACTAGAAGTGTTGTCAATGAATTCTTGTCCTGGTTGTGGTTCATGTTCTGGGCTTTTTACAGCTAATAGTATGAATTGTTTAACAGAGGCACTAGGTATGGGTATTCCATATAATGGTACTGCTGCTTCACATTCAGGAGAAAGAAAAAGAATAGCAAAATATGCAGGTATGTATGTCATGGAACTTCTTAAGAATGATATAAAGCCTAGAGATATTTTGACAATAGATGCTTTTAAAAATGCAATAACTGTAGATATGGCAATGGCTGGCTCTACAAATACAGTGCTTCATTTACCTGCAATAGCCTATGAAGCAGGAATAGAACTTAATTTAGATTTATTTGATGAAATAAGTGAAAAAACTCCTTGTTTAACAAAATTAAGTCCAAGTGGTAAGCATCATATCGAAGATTTACATATGGCAGGCGGAATACCAGCTATAATGAATGAAATTTCAAAGATAAAAGGAATAAATTTAGATTGTAAAACAGTAACAGGCAAGACTATAGGAGAAAACATAAAAAATTGTGAGATAAAGAACGAAGAAGTAATACATACATTAGAAAATCCGTATAGCAGTCAAGGAGGCCTAGCAATTTTAAGAGGTAATCTTGCTACAAATGGAGCAGTTGTAAAAAAATCAGCAGTAGCAGAGGAAATGTTGGTTCATGAAGGTCCAGCAAGAGTTTTTAATTCAGAAGAAGAAGCTGTTAGTGCTATATTTGGCAAAAAAATAAATAAAGGTGATGTTATAGTTATAAGATATGAAGGTCCAAAAGGAGGGCCAGGAATGAAAGAAATGTTATCTCCTACCTCAGCAGTTGCGGGAATAGGACTTGATAAGCATGTAGCACTTCTTACTGATGGTCGTTTTTCAGGAGCTACCAGAGGGGCATCTATAGGACATATTTCTCCAGAAGCTATGGAAGGTGGTTTAATAGGAATAGTTGAAGAAGGAGATATAATTTCTATAAATATACCAGATAAAAAATTAGAATTAAAAGTAAGTGATGTAGAAATGGAAAAGAGAAAATCAAAATTTAAGCCTTTGGAACCAAAAATAAAGCATGGATATTTAAGTAGATATGCTAAACTGGTTACATCAGCAAATACAGGGGCAGTTTTGAAATAGTAAATATATTATATCTTATAAAAAAGTAAATCTGCATATGTAAGCAAATCTTTATTTTGATATAGCACATAAATTTTATTTTGTAGATAATAAAATATGACTCCTAAAAATAAAAAACATATCATAAATATAAATAGATGAGTATAATCATGTAACTATAAATTAAATTATTAATTTATAGTTTATCATTTTAACTTGTTTATAATTTTTTATATGCAATAAAATTTTTAGGGGGATACATTATGAATAAAAAAATGAAGTTAATTCCATATGAGATAAATGAAAATCTAAGAGGAACAAAGAATAAATTTCCATATGGTATAAAACAAATGAATGCTAAAGGAATGTGGGAAGAGGGATACACTGGTAAAAATGTTGTAGTTGGTATAATAGATACAGGTTGTGATACATCTCATCCTCTATTAAAAGGGAAAGTCATTGGAGGGGTAAATTTCAGTGATGATAGTAATGGAAATAAAAATATATATGAGGATTTTAATGGACATGGAACACATGTAGCAGGTATTATAGCAGCATCTAATTATAATAATGAAGTTATGGGAGTAGCACCAGATTGTAAATTATTAATAGCAAAAGCATTAAATAAAGATGGTATTGGGACGTATCAGAGTATAATTAATGCTATCAACTTTGCTGTAAGTAGCAAGGTGGATATTATATCTATGTCTCTAGGAGGGAATAAAGATGATAAAAATCTAAAAAATGCTGTTTTACAAGCAGTAAAAAATAATATTCCTATAGTGTGTGCAGCTGGTAATAATGGAGATGGGGATTCTAGTACAAGTGAATATAGTTACCCAGCAAGTTATCCTGAAGTAATAGAAGTAGGTGCAATAAATGAAAACTATTTAGTTGAGAAATTTAGCAATTCAAATAGTACAATAGATTTAGTTGCACCAGGAAGAAATATTTTATCAACTTATATGGATAATAAACTTGCTATTATGAGTGGTACTAGTATGAGTGCACCCTATGTAACGGGTTCAATGGCATTGATTAAAGAGTGGGCAAGAGAAGAATTTGAACGAAATTTTGATGAAGCTGAGTTGTATGCACAGTTAATAAAGTGTACAAGGGCACTTGGTTTGCCTAGAACAGAACAAGGAAATGGTTACCTATATTTAAATCTTTATAAATACAAGGGTAATACTAAAAGATAGTATTTGTTTGCTAATGAAAAATGAAGACTATGTATTTAATAGATAAATGATAAAAATTATTTAATGAGAAATATTATCAATAAATATTGATTTTTAAAACTACTCATGATATTATATATTTAGAAAAAATAAAGAGATTTCAAATAAAGAAATCTTTTATTTTTTAAATATTAGTTAGCTATAGCTAACTAATAAATTAATTAAAAATATCATAGGAGGTAAAAATGAGTAAAATATATATTGTTTATTGGAGTGGAACAGGAAATACTGAAAAAATGGCAAATTTTGTAGCAGAAGGTGTAAAGTCAAAAGGTAAAACACCAGAGGTTTTAGATGTAAGTTTATTGAAACCAAGCGATTTAAAAGGAGAAAATAAATTTGCACTAGGTTGCCCATCTATGGGAGCAGAGCAATTAGAAGAAGGTTATATGGAACCATTTGTATCAGAATTAGAATCAATGGTATCAGGTAAACAAATTGGATTATTTGGTTCATATGGTTGGGGAAATTGTGAATGGATGAGAGATTGGGAAGAACGTATGCAAAATGCTGGTGCTACGATTATAGGTGGTGAAGGAATCACAGCAATGGAAGATCCAGATGGAGAGGCAGAGGCTAATTGTATTGAATTAGGTAAAATGTTGGCTGAATAAATTTGTATGCTATAAAAAGCTAATTTTTAAAAACTAATGATAATATTAGTATACATAAAGCTAAAAAATATTAATAGTATGACATATGTGATGAATATTCTATAAAAGAGAAAATAGTTAATGTTTTGACTTCAAGATATATTCAGTACTGCCGGATAATAATTTTTTATTTGTTATCTGGCAGTATGTTTATTGTACAAGAAATACAATTATTTAATGATGTTTTTCAACTGGTACAACTTCATCATAAAAAGACCATAATTGATTGATAGCAGAAGTGATAAAGGTTGTATCTTGTGCAAAGCAAAGCATATTTGCACCAATATTGACCCATGTTTCAACGCTTGTCTTTTCTATTGTTGGAAAGACAATAAAAGGCATTTTATATTTTTTACATATCTCAGCAGCATGAGTAATCATATTTTTTATTTCTGGTCTATCCATATCTCCAGCAAAGCCAAGATCTAAAGATAGGTCGCCAGGACCTAGTGCTATAATATCAACACCATCAACCTGAACTATATCTTCAAGATTGTCATAGCCTGATTTTTGCTCAATTAACATCATTTTCAATGTTTCTTTATCTGCGTTTTTAATATAGTCTAAATAATTCATACGCCCATAATAAGAAGCACGTTGAGGATTACATCCTCTTATACCTTTTGGTGGGTAGGTACAAACTGATACTGCTTTTTGTGCGTCTTGTACTGTATTAATAAATGGAAATCCTATGATATCTGTTCCCATATCCATTATGGCTCTAACAAGAGCAGGGTCACTATTTCCTAATCTAACTAAAGAAGCAGCACCGCCAGCATGTGCTGCTATCATATGTTGCTGAATGTCTTTACGGTCTAAGGCTCCATGTTCTCCCTCAATCCAGACAAAATCATATCCAGATAGCCCTACTAATTCACTTACAGCTGAATCAGACAGTGAAACTGCAATTCCACAAAGTACTTTTCCTGCATTTAAATTTTCTTTAATCATAGTTGCATATTTTTCCATTTATATCATCCTTTCTTTTACCAGTTGATTTTTACACTTCAAACTATACAACTTCAACCTAACTTGAAGTCAATACTTTTTTATTGACTACTGATTGACTATTATGAAAGGAATTTTTATAATGTTATTATTCATTTAAAATTTTATGGAGGTAAAGAACATGCAATATTCCATGACTGAGGTATCAAAAATAACCGGAATTTCTCCATCAGCAATCCGTTTTTATGAAGAAAAAGGCTTGTTACTTCCTATCAATAGAAAACCAAGTGGTGTTCGTTATTTTTTAGAAGAGGATATAGAACGCCTAGTCTTTATTATAGAACTTAAAAAGGCAGGTTTATCTATAAAGGATATATATGAATGCTTTCATTTCTGTGATATGGGAGATGATACAATAGATAAAAGAATTTGCCTATTTGAACAACATAAACAGAATATTCAAAATAAAATACATGTGTTGGAACATTGTATGGAGCAAATAGATGAAAAAGTAGCCTATCTAAACGAAAAAAAGGCAGTTAAGAAATAATTTTTTGTGCTCTTTTTATAACTTTATTGTCTGTTTATGTATGTAAAGTCTTGATTTTAATGCTTTTCTTACACTATGTATCAAAGTCTAAATTGGTTTTTATTTTGTCTGAGATTTCTCTATGTAATAAAAAAG
>NZ_JAGWCT010000097.1:0-15075 GCF_020657815.1 Clostridioides sp. ZZV15-6597
AATATTATCTGTTAATTAAGCTGATTTACATCAATGAATGCTAATACTCAACTGTCATTTAAATTCTGTTAATAAATAATATAACTTTTTTCTAAATTATACTAGCAAAAAGACGCTCCTTTCTGAGCGTCTTTATAATATAAAATCTAATATTCTTTTAAAGTTCATTGCGTTTTATTTGCAACTAATAAGTTATAATATAATAGACTTATTAAATATATTATATCAAATAGCTTATATTCTATAGCTTATATTTATTATAGTTCCTTTTTTAAAGTTTCTTTTAAACTATCATATGCAAAATCCATTATCTCTCTACATGCAACTAAATCTTTTTTTAAGTCTATACATAACTCTGAACCGTACTCATTTCTTACTGTTGTTGTCAAATCTTTAGCATATGCTTTAGCTTTAGTGCTTTCACCTTCATGGTTTCTACCTCTTACATATCCAATTATTATATTTGAGGCGTTTACTGCACCACATAAACTAGCAACTCCACAGCCTGAACCTAATCCACTACCTAAACAAACTGGTATATCTGTATTAAACTCTTCATTATATGCTTTTATAACTGACTCTGCACAATTGAACCCCTTTTCATGATATTTTGATGCTATAACTTTATTGCACATTAAAACTCCCCCTTATCATCGTAAATTAAAAATTTCTTCTAACATAATTATATCAAATATTAACAAAAAAATCACTTTTAACCAATTTAACTATTTTTTTCTAAATCTAATAATATTTTTTTTAAGTCAGAATGATTTCCCATATATCCACCAACATTGTTTTTACCAACAACTCTGTGACAAGGTATTATTATTGGGATTTTATTGCTTTTACTTGCTTGTCCAATTGCTCTAACAGACTTTGGATTATTTATATTTTGTGCTATTTCTGAGTATGATAGTGTTTTTCCATAAGGTATTTTTAACATTTCTTCATAGACAGATTTTTGGAATTCAGTACCATCAACATGTATTTTTAAATCAAATTTTTTTCTTTTTCCATTAAAATAATCGTCTATCTGATTTATTGCTTCTTTTAAATCTTCTTTACTTCTTTTTATATCTATTCCTTTTTTAATATATTCTTCTTTTAAATTATTAAATTTTTCATCTCCTATATCTACGCTAACTACAAAACCATCTTCACTCAATATGTACAAATTTCCTATTTTAGACTCATAAACATCATATACTAAATTCATATAACTTCCCCCCCTTTTATATTAGTATACATATAATTTTTCAAGTAATAAAGAGTTACCCTAAAAAATATAGAGTAACTCTTTTTATAATTATTAATATAATAGTAGCTTATTTAGAAAGCTATAAATTTTCAACATGTGAAACCTTAATCTTCTATATTTTTAAAAGCTTTAGAAAGCATAAGTTTTATCCTGTTAAGCTGATTCACCTCACTTGCAGAAGGGTCATAATCAATAGGAATTATATTTGCATTCTTATATAACCTTTTTAATTCTTTTATGGAACCTTTACCAATTATATGATTAGGTAAACATCCAAAAGGTTGCATACAAATGATATTTTCCACACCTTCATTTAATAATTCAACCATCTCACCTGTTAAAAGCCATCCTTCTCCAGTTTGATTTCCTAATGATACTACTGGTTCTGTATTCTTCGCAACTGTTTTTATATTTCCTGGAGCATAAAATCTTTTACTTTTATCAAGTGCTTTTTTATATACCCTTTGGTATATACTTGTTATGTATATAAAGGCTTCCCCTATCATTCTACTTTTTCTACTTCCTTCTAAATGAGTGTGCTTATAAATAGTATTAAACGCACAACTTAAAAAGAAATTTGTAAGGTCTGGTACAACTGCTTCGGCTCCTTCTCGCTCTAATATATTCACTAGATTATTGTTTGCAATTGGATGAAATTTCACTAATATTTCTCCAACTAAACCTACTTTAGGTTTTTTAATATCTAATATCTCTAGGTTGTCAAACTCATTTACTATCTCTTTTATATTTTTAGTAAATACAGAAATTTTAGCTTTGACAAGAGATTTTTTACATATATCAACCCATTTTTCATATAGAGCATTTGTACTTCCAATAACTTTCTCATATGGTCTCACTTTATAGAGTACTTTCATTAATAAATCTCCATACACAACAGCCATAAAAAGTCTATTGATTAATTTTAGCGATACATTATCCATTATTCCACTATCTTCTATTCCATTTACACTAAGTGCAATAACTGGGACATCTTTAAATCCTGCATCATACATAGCTTTTCTTAAAAATCCAATATAATTTGTAGCTCTACAACCGCCACCAGTTTGAGTTATTGCAACAGATGTATTATTTAAATCATATTTTCCAGACTTTAATGCTGTTATTAATTGACCTACTACTATTATAGCTGGATAACAAGCATCATTATTTACATATCTCAAACCTTCCTCAATAACACTACTATCTGTATCTTTTAAAATTTCTATCTTATATCCACTCAAATTTACAGCTTCTTCAAGAAATTGAAAATGTATAGGTGACATTTGCGGTGCTAATATAGTATGTTTGTTCGTTATTTGATTATTCTTTGCATACTGTATTCTATCTACTTTCATATTTTTTACATCTATATTTTTACTTTCTCTTTCAAACATAGCTGCTTTTAAAGACCTCATTCTTATCTTTGCAGCTCCTAAATTATTACCTTCATCAATTTTTATAATAGTATATATTTTAGATTTTTCATTAAGTATTTCTTGAACTTGGTCTGTAGTTACTGCATCTAAGCCACACCCAAATGAATTAAGTTGAACCAATTCTAAATAATTTTTATCTCTTACAAAACTAGCTGCTTTGTATAATCTTGAATGATAGACCCATTGGTCTACAACTCTAAGTGGTCTTTGCATATTTGCTAAGTGACATATAGAATCTTCAGTAAGCACTGCCATGTCTAAAGAATTTATAAGCTCTGGCATTCCATGATTTATTTCTGGATCTATATGATATGGTCTACCACATAATACAATTCCCTTTAAGTTTCTCTCTTTTATCTCCTTAAGTGCTCTTTCGCCTGCTGCTTGCATCTCCATTTTAAATGAATTTTGTTCATCAGTAGCTTTATCAACTGCATGATTAATTTCTTCCTTAGTTATATTTATACCAGTAAAACGTTTTGATAATTCCTCATGAAGTCTCTTTTTCAACTTTGCCTTATCATTTAAACTTATAAATGGATTTATGTAATTTATATTTTTGTTTCTTATATTTTCCACATTATTTTTTATTACTTCAGAATAGGATATTACAACAGGACAATTATAATAATTATCTGCACTTAAATCCTCTTTATTTTCATTGGTCACACTTGGATAAAATATATTTTTTATTCCTTTTGAAATTAGATTTTCTATATGCCCATGAACTAATTTCCCAGGATAACACACTGTTTCAGAAGCAATGCTAGTTATACCAGTTTCATATAATTGTTTTGATGACCTATCTGAAAGTACAACTCTAAATCCCATATCATTGAAAAATGTAAACCAAAATGGATAATCTTCATACATATTTAATACTCTTGGTATTCCTATCTCTCCTTTTTTTGCCTTATCTTTTTCTAATGGTTTGTATTTAAAAATCCTGTCATATTTATACTTAAATAGATTTATGGGGTTTTTCTTTTCTAAACCTATCTTTTTATCGCCATAAATGGCTTCTCCCTTCTCACATCTATTTCCTGAAATAAAAATTTCATTATCAGAAAATTTGTTTATTGTAAGAAGACAATGATTTGAGCATCCTTTACATCTAATTACACTTGATTCTAATTTTATACTATTCAATTCTTCTTTAGATAATAAAGATGTTTGATATCCACTTTCATACTTCTCTCTGGCTATAAGAGCTGAACCAAAAGCACCCATAATTCCAGAAATATTAGGTCTAATTACATTTTTGCCAATTAACCTTTCAAAACTTCTAAGTACTAAATCATTGTAAAATGTTCCACCTTGTACAACAATATTATTTCCAATCTCATTTAAATCTCTGATTTTTATTACTTTAAATAAAGCATTCTTTATTACAGAATAGGATAAGCCTGCTGATATATCTCCAACACTTGCTCCTTCTTTTTGAGATTGTTTTACTCTCGAATTCATAAACACAGTACATCTTGAACCTAAATCTACAGGACTTTGAGAATAGACACCTTCATGTGCAAATTCCTCTATTGTCATAGATAAAGAACTTGCAAAGGTCTCTAAAAATGAACCACAGCCTGATGAGCAAGCCTCATTTAATATTATATTATCAATTACACCATCTTTTATTTTTAAGCACTTCATATCTTGACCACCAATATCAAGTATAAAGTCTACATCTTTATTAAAAAATTTAGCAGCTTTATAATGTGCTATAGTCTCTATTTCCCCATTATCTATTTTTAATGCTTTTTTAATAAGCCCCTCTCCATATCCAGTTACAGTTGAACTCAAGATTTTAACGTCTTTTGGTAATATATCATATATTTCATTTATGACCTTGATTGTTGTTTTTAGTGGATTTCCTTCATTACTATTATAATAAGAATATACTAAATTCCCATCTTCATCAATAAGCGCGGCCTTAGTAGTAGTAGAACCTGCATCAATTCCTAGATAACAATTTTTATTAATTGAATTTATATCTACATAATCTATTTTTTCTTTTTCATGTCTTTTAAAAAATTCTTCATACTCATTTCTATCTTTAAATAAAGGTTCTAATAAATTTACCTCTCCATCTTCAATGTTTTTTATATTGTCTAGTTTTTCTATTAGAGATTTAAGTTTTATACTATCTTCATCTACTGATAATAATCCTGCTCCAATAGCAATATAAAGCTGTGCATCTTCTGGGAAAATTACATTTTCATCTTTTAAATCTAGTACTCTTTTAAAAGCTTCTCTAAGTTCAGATAAAAAATACAATGGCCCACCTAAAAATGCAACATTGCCTTCTATTTTTCTTCCACAAGAAAGAACACTTACTGTTTGTACGACAACTGCATTAAAAATACTCATTGCTATATCAGTCTGCTTAGCTCCATCATTTATAAGAGGTTGAATGTCGGTTTTAGCAAAAACACCACATCTTGAGGCTATTGGGTAAATAACATTGTAGCCTTTAGCTAATTCATTTAAACCACTAGCATCTGTCTTTAAAAGCGAAGCCATTTGGTCTATGAATGCTCCAGTACCACCTGCACATATACCGTTCATTCTTTGATCTATTCCTCCACTTAAATAGGTTATTTTTGCATCTTCTCCTCCAAGTTCTATAACAACATCAGTTTCCGGATGGAAATATTCTATTGATTTTGTACTAGATATAACTTCTTGGACAAATTTCACCCCAAGTTTTTTTGAGATTCCAATTCCTCCTGAACCAGTTATTATAATGGTTGCATTTATATCTCCCAATTTTTCGTATATTCCATTTAGTACTTCTTTAACTGATTTCTTCACATCAGAATAATGTCTTTTATACTCTTTATGAACTATATTGTTATTATTAAGTACCACAACCTTTACTGTTGTAGAACCTACATCAATTCCTATATGAAATAATTCATCCATTGTACCCCTCCATACTTATATGCTTTTTTAATTTTTGTAAGTTCTATGGTTTTATTTTAAGTAAGTTATTTTATAATTTTTATGATTAATATTTTTGTTTTATGATTCTTTTATTAATCAATCTTACTCTACTAGGTAATTTCTAATCATACCTTTAAATTTTAAATAAGAACATATAGTTAGTGTACTAAATTTTGTCATAAATTTCTACAGATTTTTGTTACTTTTTACATAAATATAACTTAACTCTAATACCAATTTAATGTTCATATATTATAAAATATCTTCATTCAAAAAAAATAGTTGTCAGTACACAATTTCTTATTGCATATAGACAACCATTTTTTTGTATATTATTTTTTATTTTAATTATTTCTATTTATCATATTTATGATACGAGCATAAATATAAAGTGAGCTGCTGCTCCTGCACATAAACCACCTATTGTATGAGAAAGAATTGCTTTCCCAGCTAATTGTCTAGCGTTTAATGCATCCATCATACCAATATGTGTACTTAAATATCCACTCCAGCACATACCCATTGCTGTAAATACTGCTATATCATTAGGAGTTATAGCTCCTGATTTTATAAATTCTGGAACTAAAGACATTGCTGCTCCAACAGCTCCTAATGAAGTTATAGGAAATGCTATTGCCTCTGGTGATGTAAATCCAAATAATGGCTCTAATATAAATCCAAGCTTATCTCCAAGAACTGGAAGTAATTTTATTCCTTCATATGCAGCTCCTGTATAAACCTCTTGACCTGTAACAGGGTCTGTAGATGGTCCAAAAGTTAATAGCATAACTAATGTACACACTACTAGGACACCAGGGATTATAGCCATTCCCATGTCTACGCCCATCTTACCACCTTCAAGAATAGCATCTAGACCTCTTTGGAATACATTTCCTTCTCTTATTTCTCTAAATTCAGCTTTTTTCTCTAATGTTCCTGCTGCTTTATCTTCTTCTGGATTATAGTTATAAAACTTCTTAGTAAATGTCAGCATTATTCTAACACTTACAACACTACCTATTACTGCGCCTAAGTTACCAATCAATGCTGGCAATACATATTCTGTACCTTGAGATATCATAAATGTTGTTAAGATAAGTCCCATACCAAAAGCTGTTCCTAAATTACATAGTGCTGGAACTTGATATTGTTTAAAATACTGTGTGAATGTTTTATCTTTAGCAAAAGGTATAATAGCTGGATTATCTGATAAATAAGTTGTTATAGCTCCTGCTATACTAGCACCAGGTAATCCATATAAAGGCTTCATAAATATAGCGAAAATTTTATTAATTAATGCTATTACTCCAAACTCTGAAAGTAGTGCGCTTAATGCGCCTGCAAGAACTGCCATAGCCATAATTAAGAAAACTGTCTCTAATAGTAAAGCATGTGCTGTACTCATTATTACTTTAAACATCATTCCTGCTCCCATAATGCTACCAACATAGCCAAATCCAACTATTAGTAATATTATGAAAACGAATGTCTCCATGCTTACTGCCTTAACCTGTCTCCTGTCTGTTAACTTCTCCATTTTGAATCATCCCTTCTTTTCTTTTGTTGTAAAGCTTAACAAAACCTTTTCTCTTTTTTAATTATACTTATAAATATTACTCTTTGCAACTTTATTTGTCATTTTTTTATCATATTTAAAATGAAAACCAGTATTCCAATAATAAAAATTTTTCAGATTTCTGCAAGTTTTCGACATATTATCTTTCATATATAAAATAATACAATTTCTTACTAAATAGACATATCCCACTCTAACGACCTAATATCCACTAACAAGTTGTAACTTGTATCTTTTACATGAACCAAAAAAGATTACGAAAAATTTTTTCCTTCAATATTTTTCATAATCTTTCTTTTATTTTTATAAAATTTTTTCAAAAATTTTTTTTAAGTTATCTACTATTTTAATTTTTCAGCTATATATTTTACCAAGTCAACAGTTCTTGAAGAATATCCCCATTCATTATCATACCATGAAACTACTTTGACCATATTGTCCTCTATAACCATTGTGGACAGAGCATCTATGATAGATGATCTTGAATCTCCTCTGTAATCTATAGAAACAAGTGGTTTGTCACAGTATCCTAAAACACCCTTTAATTCTCCTTCAGCAGCTTCTTTTAGTACAGAATTCACTTGCTCGGCTGTAACGTTTTCTTTAAGTTCACATACTAAATCAACAAGTGAAACTGTTGGTGTTGGCACTCTAAGTGAAAAACCATTTAATTTTCCTTCTAATTGTGGTAATACTCTTGACACAGCTTTTGCTGCTCCTGTAGTGGTAGGTATTATAGATTCAGCCGCTGCTCTCGCTCTTCTCAAGTCTTTGTGGCTCTTATCTAATATTCTTTGATCGTTAGTATATGAATGTACAGTAGTCATTAAACCTTTTACTATACCAAATTTTTCGTCCAATACTTTAGCAAATGGTGCTAGACAATTTGTAGTACAAGATGCATTTGAGATTATATTATGCTTTTCATTATCATATTGTTCTTCATTAACTCCAACAACTATAGTTATATCTTCATTTTTTCCTGGAGCTGTTATTATTACTTTTTTTGCACCTGCTTTAATGTGTTTTTCTGCTTTTTCTCTTTGTGTAAATAATCCTGTTGATTCTATAACTATATCAACCCCTAATTCTTTCCATGGTAATTCTTCTGGGTCATTATATCTCAATATTTTTATTTCTTTAGAGTTTACTATTAGTGTATCTTCATCCTTTGCTTCTACCTCACCTCTAAAAGTTCCGTAACATGAATCATATGTAAATAAATGTGCCAAAGACTCTGTTGTTGCTCTTGCATTTATGGCTACAATTTCTATATTATCTCCTAATTCTTCTTGAGCTATTCTCAACACAGCTCTTCCTATTCTTCCAAATCCGTTCATTCCTACCTTAATTTTCATTATGAAATGTCTCCCTCCATTACTATGTTTTTACATGATTATTGTACACTAAACAATTCATTTGTTCAATACTTTTTCTAGATTAAATAATTAAATTCTGTGTTTTTTTATTATCAAAAGACAATTAGTGTATCATTTTTATCTCTTTTGACCCTTATTTAGTATATACTTTTTAATATAAATAGGCTAGAGGGACGTATTTTGCCCAATGTCCCTTGGGACATATTTCACCACCATTTTTTTGAATTTTTAAACTATATTTACATTTGAAAATACAATATGTATTAAAAGATTATCTCTCAATACAAAAACATATAAAGATTACCTAAAAATAATCCTTGTATGTTTTTGTATTGATTACTTTACAGCTTAAAAAAATAAAATAAAAAAGAGATTATATCATTATATGAATAAAATAAATTTTTATACTTTACTCACTCACATAATACAATCTCTTTTCTGTATAATTATTCAAATAATTTAGTTCCTAAACTTACAAACATTTGTAAAATTAAAAATGCTTTTGTATCTATCTTATGATTACTCTGTAAAATTTCTTTTGCTTCATCTTGTGAAACTAAAATAGCTTCAATATCTTCATCTGGTTCTAAAAATTCATCAGTTATATTACCATCACATATACAGTAAACAAATGCAATCGATTCATCACTCATACCAGGAGATAGATAGACTTTCTCATTACTCTTATTTTTTTGAATTTCTAAAAGAGTAAGCCCTGTTTCCTCTCTAAGTTCTCTTTCAACAGAAATATCTATAGATTCACCCTTATCAATAAGACCCGCTGGCAATTCGTATATATATCCATTAATAGGTACTCTAAATTGTTTTATTAAAATTAATTTTTTGCTACTTTTATGAAGACCTACTATTGCGACTGCATCTGCACTATCTGCCTTATTTTCAAGATAAATACTTTTTAATTGCTCACTGCTTTTCCTTGATGCTACCATCCATACCTTATCTTCATCTAGCTTATTTTTATACTCAATTTCAAAAAGTCCCATAAACTTACTTTCAACCAATGGATTTATATTCTTTATTATAGTTTTTTTCAAATTTACTACGACCTCTCTTTATTTAAATACCTTTAAGTAATTATATACATAATAATTTAAAATAAGTATTGGATACAGTTTCTTATATTTCCATTTCTAAGTTATCTTTATCTATGAACCCTACTTTAATTTCACAATCAAATATTTCTTTTAATAATTTTGCTAATTCTTCCCTTGCACTCATTACTTTATCTAAATTTGCATCAGTAAAACCATCTATAGGGAAAAATATATTTTTTGAACTACTTGTAATTTTTCCTTCTTCACCTTGTCTCCATATCCATCTTCTAGTTTTTACCATATCTCCAACAGAATAAATTAATTCTCCTTCTTCCATCAACTCAACTTCAGTTTCTCCAAATGGAATAAATTTATCCCCTTTTTTTGAAAATCTAACAAATACATCATTATCTCTAAAATCCATATCATGTGCACCCATTGGAAGTAGATATTTTAATGAAATAGAATTACCTAAGTCTACAATAGGATTTATATGTGGAAGTTTTTTATTTTTAGCAACTCTTGTTGTCATTGCTTCTATCGAACTCATAAATTTATTTGGATTCATTCCTAGACTTCTAAATGCTTCTCTATATGGTATAATTTCTTCTGCTTCTTTTACCTTTTTATCTTTAAAGTACTCTTCTACTCTGTCTATACTTATATCTAAAAGATTATTTATTCTTTCAATTTCTTTAGTATTGTCTATTCCTTTTGCAACTACTACACCAAAACATACATTTTCTAATTTATCAAATACTTCTTTTTCTACTATGAATTTCATTTTGCCTTGTCCTCCTGTTATTTTACATTATTTTCTAAGTAAATTTTATCACTTTATGTCTTATAAATATACCCCCTATTTTAGCAATTGTTTAATTTTTTAAAATTTTCCAATTAATATAATATTACTTCTTATGAAATATTTTATATATAGTAATTGTAGATTAGGCTTTTAAAAAAAATATTCTTGATTTATAATGTATAATATATTTTTATTATACGTCTTACGGAGGTAATATTGTGAAAAATTTGATTTCTATATATTTTATAATTATTAATATTATTGGTTTCTCTTCAATGTATATTGATAAGAAAAAAGCAATAAAAAATAAATGGAGAATAAAAGAAGCTACCCTTATTACCATAGCAATAATTGGGGGTAGCATAGGTTCTATCATTGGAATGTATTCTTTTAGACATAAAACTAAGCATATTAAATTTACACTTGGGATACCATTTATAATATTACTACAACTGTTATTATTATATTTTTATATGCTTTAAAGTGATTTTTAAATATAGTAATTCTATCTTTATTAATAATTTAAGGTGTATAAAATTTTTAATTTTATACACCTTTTATCTAGCAATTCATAAAAATCCAACCAATTAGATTAATGACCTTTATGTTTGGCTTTTCTTTTCTCTTGTTTCAAATTAAAAAGTCTTTCTTTTTCTTCTTCTTTTCTAGATTTAGATAGGATTTTTTTATCTTGTTTTCTTTCTTCATATTGAAGCTTAAGAGCATTTTGTGCTTTAGTTCCTATAGTTTCTTTAGCCTGTTCTTTTTTTACTTTTCTCTGCATCCTTTTGTATCCAATGTTATCTTTAGATACATTTTTCTCCAATTTAATGCTTCCAAAATTTAATGAAAAGAACTTTTCAAGTATGAATTCATATACTTCTACATCCTTTGGTTCTGCTCCAAAAACTACCCTACATACCTCATATTTTTTACTATCTTGTCTTTCGAATACACCTATCCAAAACGGTTCTTCAAATAAGACTGTTAATTTTCCACTAACATTATCCATTGCTAGTTCCTCCTATTTATTTACTTTATTTCTAAAGAATGGACAACCAAGGAGGCAGGTTACTGACAGCAATTGCTGCGTCTGGACTACCAACCAGACTGTGTTTTTATCTTCGTCAATTAAATACTAACTTTTTTATTTTAATTTGTCAATGTTGACATAAATTTATCTTCTTTATTATTGCTATTAACAACTTTAACTATTTTTCTTTAAATATTATACATTATTTCTCCATGCATAA
The DNA here is from genome assembly GCF_020657815.1 of Clostridioides sp. ZZV15-6597. Taxonomy (NCBI): domain Bacteria; kingdom Bacillati; phylum Bacillota; class Clostridia; order Peptostreptococcales; family Peptostreptococcaceae; genus Clostridioides; species Clostridioides sp. ZZV15-6597. The sequence continues at coordinate 11,709 of NZ_JAGWCT010000097.1, forward strand.
ATAAAGCTGCTTCTCCAGAAATTTTTACAACATTATCCCTTAATAATTCACACTGAATAATACCACCACGATTAGAAAGTTGCGATGCTATCATTTTATCTTTTCCCAACTTTTCAGCCCAATATGGTATGAGACTACAATGAGATGAACCTGTAACAGGGTCTTCTGAGTCTAATTCTGGACAAAAATATCGAGAGACAAAATCTGTATCAGTCCCTTGTGATGTAATTATAACACCTAACCAATCTGTTAATTTACTTAAATCTTGATAATTAGGTGTATAGTCTATAACTTCTTGTTCATTATTTAGTAACAATATTAAATCTCTTGAAGAGTAGATAGCCACTGGTGTACAACCTAGTAAACTACGTTGTTGTAATGATAATTCAATTTCAACAGGTTCTCTGTTTGGAAATATCATTTCATATAGATTTCCATTTCGTGTAACTTCAAGATTTCCACTTTGAGTAAAAAAACAAATTTTCTGAATATCTATATCAATAAAATTGGATATAACATAAGCTGCGGCTAAAGTTGCATGACCACATAAATCAATTTCTGCTTTAGGTGTAAACCATCGTAAATCATAATTTCCATCATTTTCAACTACAAAAGCTGTTTCTGGAAGATTATTCTCTGTTGCTATTTTCTGCATTAATTCTAATGATAATCTCTTTTCAAGAACGCAGACACCAGCAGGATTTCCTTTAAATAATCTATTTGTAAATGCATCAACTACATAATATTTCATTATTCATACCTTCTTTCTAATTTAAAGTTAGGAATACATTCATATTATATTATCTCATATTTAAATAATCAAAACAAATTACTATTTCTTATGAATCTATATAATATATTTATCTACTTTTGATAATGATTTATTGACATATAAAAATAAAATGCCTACTTATCAATATTTCAACATTATTTTCTTTTGTGATAAAATCTCTTCTATACTAATTGCAGTGACTTTTCTTTAAACCACATTATGACAGTAATAATTGTTGCACATACATCTGCTACCAATTGAGTTGCAATAAGACCTGTCATACCCCATAAGTTTGTGAAAATCAGCAGAAATGGAATGAACAGTAAACCTTGACGACATATACTTAACATACCACCTTGTTTTGCCTTTCCAATTGCCAAAAAGTAATTTCCTATGACAATTTGAACTCCTAATGTCATAAATGAAATAGCATCAACAATTAAAGCAGTTCTTCCAATTTCCAATACTTTAACTGATTCTTGATTAAATACATAAATAAAAATGTATGCCCTTTTAAAATATAAAACCCATAAAATGAAGTAGAGACAAGTTGTGAAATTAATGTTGCAATAGCAGCACCAGAAACTCCCATATGACATCCAAAGATTAAAACTGGGTCTAATATGAAGTTTGTCAATCCACCAAACAACATAGCAGTCATACTAAATGAAGAACTCCCTTCTGCAACTATCATATTATTCATCATTATATTGAAAACATTGAATATAAGCCCCAAAATATATATCAAACCATATTCTCTTACATAATAAAGTGTGTTATCTGTTGCCCCTAAAGAATTCATAAGAGGATTAAAAAATAATAGCATAATTGTAACCAAAACAGCGATTAAAAATATACCTGAAAAGAAAGCTATACTACTACAAATCTTTACTTCCTCATATTCTTTTTTACCAAGAAGCCTTGAAATATAAGAACCTGCACCACTTCCAAAAAGCAGCCCTATTCCAGTACCAACCATAGTTAATGGATATACTAAGGATACTGCAGCAGTTTGCAGTGTACCCAAACGACCTACAAAGAAAGCATCAACAATATTATATAATGCTGATACTATCATCCCTATCATAGTAGGCATTCCTAATTTTAACAGTAATTTCCTTACATCTTCTTTTTCTAAAAGATAGATTCTTTTTTGATTTCCATCCATACCAATCACTCTTTCAATTGTTTTGTTTCGATACAGTATAGTTACTAAACATATTTTTAAAAATAATTGCTACCCTCTACGATAGCAATTTTTTCACATATATGACTTAATTTTCTTCTAGTTTTTTATCAATACTTTCTTCAAAAGCAGAAAAATAACTCAGCATATATTCATAAAAAGGTTCTGGCATATCATCTAACAGTTTAAGTGATTCATCATTAGTTTGCTTATGATACTCTTGATGAGCTTTATAATTTTTCATTCCATCATCTGTAAGGCTCAAAACTACTTCTGTATCAGAATCAGGAGATACTTTTTTTACCACTGTCCCTTTATCTACTAGTTTATAAATCATCTGAGAAGCTGCGCCTTTTGTAATACCTAAAGTATCTGCAAGAGATGTAATATTTATCCCAGGATTATTACCAACAGCTACTATTGTATGAATTTCTGATTTTGATAATAAAAGCTCTGTTCCATAAGTTCGTTTTTTATCCTCCCACTGATTGTATTTGTGAATAATACGTTCCATCAGTGTAATTAGTTTAGAATAATCTCTCATACTTTCACCTCTATGTGTTTAGTTTCATTACTATTTAGTTACTATACATATTATATCTTTGCTTCTCAATTGTCAAGTTTCTATTTAAGAAATATCTAAAGATTTATTTTATAATTGAATAGTTCTTATAGGCTTTTAAGTGTTTGTAAGTATTGTTTTTTCAACATTTTTATTTTTCATTTTAATCCTTTTGTCAGTTAAATGTCAGTAAAATATTTTATCCACAAATTTTACATAAGTTTTCCATAGTTTACCCACAATTTTATCCACAACAATAAAAAGGTAGCAATTATATTAGTAGCTACCTTTTAATATATATTAATCTTCTTCTTGCCAACTTTTTATCCAATCTCCTATTTCTATTATTTTTTCTTCAGTTATTTCCTCTTTATTATGTAGTTTTGTAATTAACTCTGACAGGGGATTGTTATGCAAACCTCCAAAAATTCTTTTACCTTCTAGTTTTAGATATTCTTTTTCTTTTACTAATACTGTATAGTGTACATGTTTTCCAATTCTCTGGGATATTAAAAAACCTTTTTTACTTAGCCTCGCTAAAAGTGTAATTGTAGTTGTATGTTTCCAACCATATTTTTCCTCCATTTCATCTGCAACGTCTTTAGATATTACAGTTTTATATCCCGAATTCCAAATATTTTTCATCAATTTTAATTCCGCATCTGGTAATTTTTTATTCAACATAATATATTTCTTCTTTCTATATAAACAGAGTTATCTTTTTACTATATTTTGCATATTTTTTATGAATTTTTTTAATTTTTCTTCTATTGTATTATTTCTTTTATGTATAGTTGTAAATATTCGTATGAAAAAGTTATTATCTTTACTTATACACCTTTCTTCT
>NZ_JAGWCT010000098.1:0-14876 GCF_020657815.1 Clostridioides sp. ZZV15-6597
TTGCACTACTTTATTTATTACAAATAATTATAAGTTTTATAAGCTTTATATTCTTAATCATCTTATATAAAAAGACTGTGATACTTGTTTTAAAGTGTGAGAAAAGAAATTTTATATATTCAGCTATTTTATTATTTATATTTCTTGTATATGCTATAGCTTTTGCTAAAAAACAGGAATATGTTGAGAATCTAGGAATGTATTTAATTGTATCATTAGCCATATTTAGTATCCATAATATTGCTATAAAGGATAAGGGTGATATAAAACAAACTACTATGCTAAATGGTAAAAAAAGATTGATTTTTATTTCTCTAATAAGCATATTTTTTTTTGGAATTGGAAAACTATTAGACCTTAATATAATTACATGTTTTATAATAATACATTGTATATTTTGGTTTACTTTACTTTATTTTATTTTAATTTGCACAAATATTGATGATATCATCTGCAATAAAAATTCAGTAGAAAAATTTAATGTACAAGAAAGTAATTTAATAAATAATCTAATGCAGATATATAATGAGGAAGAACTTAAAAAGGATTTTTCCAATTATTTACATGACGAAATATTACAAGATTTACTGTCAATTAAAAATATGATGAAAAAATCTGAAAAGCCAGATGTCAAATATATAATCGTAAGTACATTAGAAAAATTAAATTTATCTATTCGTGACCAAATGCAAAATTATCATCCAATATTATTAAAAACACTTACATTAAAAGAAAATATAGAAAATATGTTTGTTATGATTAGAGGTAATTATTTATCTAAAAATATAGAAATTTGTTTTACATGTGAAGATAATATATTTTTGGCTGAGCCATATAATTTTATTATATACCGTATATTAAAAGAGTTAGTAACAAATGCTTTTAAACATTCAAATTGTTCTAAAATCGAAATTTCACTAATTCAAAAAAATAAAGATATAATTCTTTCGGTATTAGATAATGGAGTAGGAGTGGAAAGTGAATATGATTTAATAAGACATCAAAATAATGGGCTATCATCTATTCAAGAACAATTACATAGGTTAAGTGGCGTTCTTAATATTGATAAGACAGCTTCTGGATTGAGTATTAGTGTAAAAATTCCTATGGAAGGAGAGAACTATTATAAATATTTTATTAATAGATGACCATGTGTTATTTGCAAAAAGCTTAGAAATTGCATTGGAAGATTATACTGAAATAGAAAAATTTATTTATATTAAAGATATTTCCCAGGTAATTTCAATAATTAAAAATGAAAAACCCGATATAATTCTTATTGATATTAATTTAGGAAAGATTGATAATGATGGGTTGTCTCTAGCAAAAGACATTATAAGAATGATACCTAAAGTAAATATAGTCATGTTAACGGGTTATGATTTACCTGTATATAAGTATGAAGCTCAAAAAATGGGTACTAAAGGCTTTATAAATAAAAATATCGAGCCAGATAAATTTATTGAAATATTAAATCAGATTCAAAATGGATATAATTATTTTCCAGATGAAATAAAATATATTGAAGAGCTAACGGATAGAGAAAAAATAATATTGCAATTTCTATATAATGGAGTTAAGAGAAAAGATATAGCAAGTCAATTATATTTAAGTGAGCGAACAGTGTCTAATCATATCCAAAATATTTTTGATAAACTAAATGTATCTTCTTCATTAGAAGCTGTCACAAAGGGAGTTCAGCTTGGATATATTAAACTCAATATGCAATAAGAAAAGTTTGTAATTTAGTAAAGGTATTTGATTGTCAATTTTTATCTAATATAATAATTAAATTTAAATAGAAGTTTTTATCTTTTAAAATATATATAAAAAGGCTATCTAAAATAAAATTTTAAGATAGCCTTTTTGTTAACATATTTTCATAAATCCAATAATTAGTAAAATCAAACCACTTAACCAAGATAAATTTAGATTTATATTTTTAACAAATACATTTCCTAGTAAACAACCAAATGATACTGCTATTACATTTGAAATTAGAGAAAACAAGATAACTTGTATATAATTTACACCTACAAGACCACTCCCAAATCCAATAGCTAATCCATCTAAGCTTAAAGCAAGTGCAAGTGTAAATGCTTCAGCAGATTTAAGACTTTTAGATTTATTTGTATCTAAAGTATCAGGTTCAACACTGACATTAAAATTTAATTTAAGGTCTAGCATATTAAATTTGTAATCTTTTGAATGTATGGATTTTTTCTTAAAATAAGATTTAAAGAAACTCTCAACTAATCGAGCACTTCCTAATAAAAATAAAATTAAAAAACATATTAACATTGTTATATTTTGAGGTAAGAAGTCTCTGGCTATTGTACCTGCAAAAAGTGAAATTGCCAAAATTGCTGAACAAACCACACTAATAATTATATTCGAATATAAAGGAACTTTAACTTTATTTACGCCATATCCAAAACTTGTTACGAAGGCATCTATACAAAGAGAAGTCACTAATAAAATTGATTCAATCACAGTAGATTAACATCCTTTCTCTTAAATTTTGTACTTATATATTTATAGTATTGTAAAAAGAGATAAATTGTTACAGATAAACCAATAGAGTGTTGATAAAATTTCAACATTTTGCAACACCTAAAAAACAAAAAACTCATATTATATAATATAAAACCAAACATAATAAAGCAGGTGAAAATAATGGAGCAACATAGTGAGGTTGAGAATTTTGGTAATCTATTGAAGACGTTATTAAAAGAAAAGTCAACATCAATGGGAGAATTGAGCAAAAAAAGCGGAATTGATAAATCTACTATATCTCGAATAGCAAATAATAAACAAAAACCAAATATAAATCACCTAGAAAAGATTGCAATACACTTAAATGTAAACTTAGAAGAGCTATTAAAAGCATCAGGATATGAATTTAAAAACAGTAATAATAAACAAATTTTTAATATAGATAGCGATTTTAGTAACTTTGATGATGTACTAGGATTTGCAAATTTAATTAATGATAAAAATTTCAACGGAAATATTGAGAAAGAGTTAAGTAAATGTAAGTTATATGTTCAAACAGATGAAGGGAAAAAATTACTTTTTGATAATTTTAGTAAAAAAATAGATTCCATAGAAAAACAAGGTCAATTTACAGATAGGCTGAGAGATATGTATGCTGAATTTTGTACAGGAAAATTAGGAATAAAGAAATATTTATTAATTGGAAGTATGTTGCTTTACTTTGTTATATCAACAGATGTTATTCCAGACTTTGTATTCCCAATAGGATTTATGGATGACTTAGTAGCATTAAATATGGTTACAAAACTACTTAGAAAAGATAAGTAGTTTTGTAATTATACTACTTTAATGAAGATGACAAGCAAAGGTGTTGAGTATAGATAAATTTTACTGTTCATCTAATGAGAAATAACTTGAAAATTTTAAAATAAACAATTTAATATATATTTTGTATGTATTTAAGTATATAAAATAAAATAATATCCAAACTAATACAAAATAGTGATAATTTTTTTGTACTGGAGGATATTTATGAATTGCAAATGGATATCTAAAATAGATGAAAGAAAAAAATGTCATAGAGAAGCAGATTCTTCTGGATATTGTATTTTTCATAAAGAAAATAAATCTAGTGAAGATATAAAACTAATGATGGACAATATATATAAGGAAGAAATAAATGAATTTAATGGCTTTATATTTGAAAATAAATTTAATGCAGAAGAAATATTAACTTATGACTATAAATTATTAAATTTTTCTGAAACAATATTTAAACAAGAAGCAAATTTTAGAAAATATCTTTTTAAAAAAAATGTTATTTTTAATTATACAGATTTTAGGGGTCAGGTATTTTTTAATGCTTGTGTATTTTTAGAAAATTGTGATTTTAATAAAACAAAGTTTAATAAGGTATATATAAATGATAAGATATTTGAAAAAGTAAAATTTAAAGGGCCTGATTTAGTAGTTAATAAGGTAGAAAATTTTCCAAGAATGGATGGAATAATTTTTAGTATGTGTACAAAATTTATACTTAAAAATGTGGAGTATGGAAAAAGTGAATGCAAGCATGGAAAAATAAATTATAGAATAGCTAGAAATCAAGCTACAAAAATTGGAGATTATGAGATGATAGGACCTTATTATTATAAGGAAAGAATTTATAGTAGTAAAATGATAAAACGCTCTGATTATCCAACTCTCAGCAGTTATTTAGTTGAAAAGTTTTTTGACCAAATAGCGCACTATACTACAGGTTATGGAGAAAAACCGTGGAATATATTATTTGTGATTATAGCTATAATAAGTAGTTTTGCCCTATTATATCTATTTGTAGGTATAGAAAGTTCAAACAGTACAATTATAACTCTAAATATAAATAACTTAGGTAATTATTCAGCAAGTGAAATTTTTAAAACGTATATAGATTTGTGGTATTTTAGTATGGCTACATTTAGTACAGTAGGATACGGAGATATGGTTGCTACAAGTTTGATTGGTAAAGCTTTAGCAGGTATAGAAGTATTTTTAGGAGTTACAATAGGAGCAATTTGGGCATCTGTGATTATTAAGAGAATGATAAGATAATATCTGTGTAAATATGGATAGGTATTAATTACTAGATATAAATTGGACTAAAGAGGGAAAATTTAAATATAAATATACTTAATAATCCAAGAAGGTGAAAAAATTGAAAAACGGAATAAAAAAAATTTTAACATTAACTCTGATTCTAGCATTTATAATACCAAATTATTCATATGCTGATGAAAAATCCGTAGACAAATACTCAAAAACATCTATACTTATAGACCAAGAAACAGGTAGAGTCTTGTATGGTAAAGAACCTGATATGAAGGTACCTTTAGCAAGCTTAAGTAAGATGATGACTTTTTTGCTTGCAATAGAGGCTATTGAAAATAAAGAAGTAAAAGAAACTGACATAATAAAGATAGACAAGTCCATTGCTTCAGTGAAAGGTTCAAGCTATAAACTAAAAGTTGGTGAAGAAGTGCCACTTATAGAACTTATGAGAGGTCTTATGATTGTATCAGGAAATGATGCCGCAATTGCTATAGCAAAACATATTTGCAAATCTAAAGAAGCATTTGTAGATAGGATGAACAAAAAAGCAAAAGAAATAGGAATGACTAATACCCATTTTTTAAATCCAAATGGTCTTCCAATATATGATTTAAGTAATCCAAAAAAACCAGCAAAAGAAAATATATCTACTGCAAGAGATATATCTATTCTTGGAAAATACATGTTTGACCATTATGAAAAGCAAGTAACAGCTATAACTGATATGGAAACCTATACAAACTCAGATAGAAGCTTTGAAAAAAGCAATACAAATGCACTATTGAGAATTATACCTGAAGTTGATGGTATAAAAACAGGGTACACTGGGAATGCTGGTTATTGTTTATCATTTTCTATGATTGTTAATAAGAATGATAAAAATGAGAAAAAACGTAGAGTAATAGGCGTTGTATTAGGTGCTAATCATAAAGATAAAAGAATATCTTCTTCTTTGGCCATGTTAAAATATGGAAAAGAGAATTTTAATATGAAAAAAGTAATTGATAAAGATAGCTTTATTGGTAAGAGATATATAAAAGGAATGAAAGAATTAGAGGTTACTTTAAAAGCCAAAAATGAACTTTATACAATATTAAAAAATGATGAAAATATAAAATCCGAAGTAAAGATTAAAAATATGGAATATCCTGTTAAAAAAGGTGATACTATGGGTACTATAAAATATTACACTAGCTCAGGTGATTTACTTGGAAGTGTAGATATAGTCAGTGATAATAGTGTTGATAATATACCATTAAAAACAAAATTAAAAATGAAATTTGCAAATTAAATTCAAAAAAATGGTATAAAATATACAAAAAAATATAAAAATAGAAAATATGGAAAAAATATTGTTATTTTTTCACCTCTATGATATACTACTAGAGGTGAAAAAATAAAATAAATCACACACAGCATTGGGATCCTTAAAAGGTGCCTATTACATGGTTTTTTAGGGAGAAGATCAAGCTGGAGGTATAAAACCAGGAGGTAAATATGTCAGTAATATCAATGAAACAATTATTAGAAGCAGGTGTTCACTTCGGTCACCAAACAAGAAGATGGAACCCTAAAATGGCTAAGTATATATTCACAGAAAGAAATGGAATATATATAATCGACTTACAAAAAACAGTTAAAAAAGTTGAAGAAGCTTACAAGTTCACTAAAGAAGTAGCTGAAACAGGAAAGCCAATCTTATTCGTAGGAACTAAGAAACAAGCTCAAGATGCGATAAAAGATGAAGCTGAAAGATGCGGAATGTACTTTGTTAATGAAAGATGGTTAGGTGGAATGTTAACAAACCACAAAACTATAAAAACTAGAATAAATAAATTAAGAGAATTAGAAAAAATGGAAGAAGAAGGCGTATTTAACGTTCTTCCTAAAAAAGAAGTTATAAAATTAAGAGCTGAAAAAGAAAAACTAGAAAAGTACTTAGGTGGAATAAAAGACATGCCTGAATTACCAGGTGCAATGTTCGTAGTTGACCCAAGAAAAGAAAACATAGCTATTCAAGAAGCTCACAGATTAGGTATACCAGTAGTTGGTATAGTTGATACAAACTGTGATCCAGAACAATTAGACTTTGCTATACCAGGAAATGATGATGCAATAAGAGCCGTAAAATTAATAACTGGTGCTATGGCAACAGCTGTAATTGAAGGTAGACAAGGTGCTGAAGAAGAAGTAGCTGAAGACCAAGAATAATAATTTGACAATTAAATGGTAAGGGTTGCCCTTACCATTTATAATATGGAATAGAATAAGTAGGAGGAAACTTAAAAAATGGCTAATATAACTGCTCAAATGGTAAAAGAGTTAAGAGAAAGTACAGGCGCAGGAATGATGGACTGCAAGAAAGCTTTACAAGAAGCTGAAGGAAATATGGAAAAAGCAGTAGATTTATTAAGAGAAAAAGGATTATCAAAAGCTGCTAAAAAAGCTGGTAGAGTTGCTGCTGAAGGTCTAGTTGCAATAGAAATGAACGATGATAACACAGTTGCTTCTATGGTAGAAGTTAACTCAGAAACAGATTTCGTTGCTAAAAATGAAGACTTCAAAGTGTTCGTTAAAGATGCTGCTTGTATGGCATTAGCTACTGATAAAGAAGATATCGCTTCTTTATTAGGTGAAACTCATAGAGAAGGAATAACTTTACAAGAAGTTTTAAATAATAGAGTTGCAAAAATAGGTGAAAAATTAGACTTTAGAAGATTTGCTAAAGTTGTAACTAATGGACAAGTTGCTGGATATATCCACGGTGGTGGAAAAATAGGTGTTCTTGTTGAAATGGAAACAGAAGCTAGAGATGCTAAAGTTTTAGAATTAGGTAAAGATGTAGCTATGCAAGTTGCTGCTATGAATCCTAAATACGTTTCAAGAGATGAAGTAGATGCTGAATACATAGCACATGAAACAGAAGTATTAACTCAACAAGCATTAAATGAAGGAAAGCCAGCTAATATAGTTGAAAAAATGGTTAAAGGAAGATTAGAAAAAGAATTAAAAGAGGTTTGTTTATTAGAGCAAACTTTCGTTAAAAATCCAGATATAACTGTTAAACAATTAGTAGCTGATGTTGCTAAAGCAGTAGGTTCTGATATAAAAGTTGTTAAAGTTGTGAGATTCGAAGTTGGTGAAGGTATACAAAAGAGAGAAGAAAACTTTGCAGAAGAAGTTGCTAAGCAACTTAAATAATAACCAAAGAGAGAACACGCAGGTGTTCTCTTTTTTAAAAAATAGAAAAAATGGATATGAAGGATTGAAATAGGAGGTTTCTGATGGATAAACCAATGTACAAAAGGGTATTGTTAAAATTAAGTGGAGAAGCATTAGCGGGAGCAAGAGGTTTTGGTATAAATAATGATGTAGTTAATGATATTGCTATTGCTATTAAAAAAATACAAGAAATAGGTGTTGAAGTGGCTGTAGTTGTAGGTGGCGGAAACTTCTGGAGAGGTAGAACTAGCGAAGGAATGGATAGAACTACTGCTGACTATATAGGTATGTTAGCTACAGTTATGAATGCAATGGCATTACAAGATGCACTAGAAAATATAGACGTTGCTACAAGAGTTCAAACTGCTATAGACATGAGACAAATTGCAGAACCATATATAAGAAGAAGAGCAGTTAGACATTTAGAAAAGGAAAGAGTTGTTATATTTGGTGCAGGAACTGGAAACCCTTACTTTACAACAGATACAACTGCTGCTTTACGTGCTGCTGAAATGGAAGCAGAAGTTATCTTGTTAGCTAAAAATGTTGATGCAGTATATGACAAGGATCCAAAAGTACATGCAGATGCTAAGAAATTTACAGAGTTAAGTCATATGGAAGTTATACAAAAAGAGTTAAAAGTTATGGATTCTACAGCTACATCTTTATGTATGGATAATAAGATTCCAATAAAGGTATTTGAGCTTACAACAGAGAATATAATAAGAGCAGTAAAAGGTGAAAATATAGGAACTACTGTAAAATAATGAAGAATGAAGGAGGAGTAAAATTATGAAACTAGAAATACATAAGCAATTAGAAGAGAAAATGAATGGGACAATTGATGCTTTAAAGTTCGAATTTGGAACTATAAGAGCAGGAAGAGCTAATGCACAAATGTTAGACAAAATAAGAGTTGATTATTATGGAACTCCAACTCCAATAAATCAAATTGGTGCTATATCTGTACCCGAGCCAAGAATATTAATGATATCTCCTTGGGACAAATCTGCTATGCACGAAATAGAAAAAGCTATAGCTAACTCAGATTTAGGATTAAATCCATCAAATGATGGTGAAGTTATAAGACTTTCTGTACCTGCTTTAACAGAAGAAAGAAGAAAAGAATTAGCTAAAAAAGCTAGTAAAGCTTCAGAAGAATTTAAAGTTAGAATAAGAAATGAAAGAAGAGACGCCAATGAAAAAATTAAGAAAATGGAAAAAGGCGGAGAAATAACAGAAGATGAATTAAAGAAAGCACAAGATGAAGTTCAAAAAATGACTGATAAATTTATAAAAGAAATAGATGCATTATTAGCTAAAAAAGAAAAGGATATAATGGAGGTATAATATTGAAAAAATATTATAACCTTTTAGGTCTTCATATAGATGAGGTAAAACAATATTTTGATGAACGAAATGTAGCTTATACCATAAAATCTATTGAAGGTAAAAAGGATAAAGATAAACTTGTAGTTCCTAGAGTTATAAAAATATCTGAGATAGGTGATAGTGTAGAACTAATAATCACATACTTTTCTGACTCCTTAATTTAAGGAGTCAGAACAATATTGGAGGCAAAATATGAATAACAACATCATGTATGACATAGACTTAAATAACATACCTACTCATATTGCTATTATAATGGATGGGAATGGAAGATGGGCAAAATCCAGATTTCTTCCAAGAACTGCAGGACATAAGGCTGGAGTAGAAACTATAAGAGATATAGTTAAAGAATGTTCAAATTTAGGTGTTAAGCACTTGACACTATATGCATTTTCAACAGAAAATTGGAAAAGACCAAAACTTGAAGTTGATACACTTATGAACTTATTATCTACATACTTAAGAAATGAAATAGCTGAACTGCATCAAAACAATGTAAAAGTAACAGCTATAGGAGAGATAAGTGCTTTACCAAAAACTTGTATAAGAGAATTAAATTCAGCTAAGGAAATGACAAAAGACAATACAGGAGTTAACTTAAATTTAGCATTGAACTATGGAAGTAGGGCAGATATAAAAAATGCTCTTATAGATATAGTAAAAAATTGTGAAAGTGGTAAAATAGATATAAACAATATTGATGAAGATATTATAAAAAACTATTTAAGCACAAAGTCTATACCAGATCCAGACTTGGTCATAAGAACAAGTGGAGAACAAAGATTGAGTAACTTTTTACTTTGGGAAGTTGCTTATTCTGAGTTTTACTTTACTGATATACATTGGCCTGATTTCAATAAAGAAGAATTACAAAAGGCTATATATTTATATCAAAAAAGAGATAGAAGATTTGGAGGACTTAAGTAAGGAGATTATTTTATGCTTACAAGAATTATTGCTTCACTAGCTCTGGTTCCATTATTTCTATTTGTTGTATATGGAGGGATACCTCTTTATATAGCTGAGATGGCAATAGTTTATATTGCATTACATGAATTTTATAAAGCATTTAAAATAAAAGATATACATCCAATATTTATTATAGGGTATATATTTTCTATTTATTTAGCTGTAAAAAATATTTTTAACTTACCATTGGAATATACTTATGCAGTGCTTTTCATTTTATTTTTAGCAAGTATAATTTATATGTTGATGGGCAAAAGCAATGTTATAGATGTTTCGATTACATTTTTAGGAGTTTTTTATATAGGAGTATTTTTAGATTTTATAGTTATAACTATAAATAGCTTTGAAAGAGGAAATATCTATGTATGGCTTATATTTGTAATATCTTTTATGACAGATATATTTGCATATTTTAGTGGCTATTTACTTGGCAAACATAAGTTAATTCCTAAAGTGAGTCCTAAAAAGACTGTAGAAGGAGCTATTGGAGGAATAATAGGAAGTACACTTTGTTGTATTTTATTTGGGTATTTATTTGGTATTGATTTGCTTCAATTGGCTATAATAGGAAGCATAGGAAGTATAATAGCTCAATTGGGAGATTTATTTGCATCTTCAATAAAGAGATATGTAGGGATAAAGGATTATGGAAAGATAATACCTGGTCATGGGGGTATATTAGATAGATTCGATAGTGTTATATTAGTAGCGCCTTTTGTATATAATACTATTAAATTTTTTATTAGATAAAGATTGGTTGGTTTTAAAAAGGCAGTCTATAATTGCTAGTAATGAAAATAGCTATGTAACTTTTAAAAAGCAGAAGAATTCTGTGAGTATTTAGTTACATGGCTATTTTCATTTTTTTTATAATTTAGAAAATATTGTAAAAAATCTTTTTTTATTTAATAATTTCGACATTTTTAAATATATTATCTTTTTATAAGCTATATATCTAAATATAACTGATTTATTCTCAATTTATAAATTTTATTTTTATATATAATTAATCAGTAATAAGTATATTATTGATTTTATTTGATAAGTAGGGGTATAATTTAAGTGATATCTCAAAATAAAGGAAAATATTTCCAAAATATGATAAAATAGATTCAAATAGTTAAATTCTCAATAAATAATATATTTTAATTGTTTATTGAAATATATTAGGTACTCCATCTTCAATATCATCAAGTTGATGATGTAATTTAAAGTATACCAGTATAAAAATAACTTTTGAATTAGGTAAGAATTTATTATACATATAAAAATTTTCAGAACTAGAAAATATGATTGGAATTAAAAAAATAATAGAGAAATGTTTATTTCAAAAAGTTAAAGTAATTTAAGGAGGATGGATTAATAGACATGTTAACTAATAATATTATAGACAAATTAACAAATTTAAAGGGAAATTACAATTTTAGAATGATGCTTTCAAGTTTAGAAACTCAGAAAAAGCCATATGGTATTATGTTTATTGGAATTGATGATTTCGAACAGATTAATAACTTATATTCTTATTCATTTGGAGATAGGGTTTTGAAAAAATTTTCTAAATCTATTTTACCTTTTTTACCTGAAAACATAAGTTTATATAGATTAGATGGAAATGGTTTTGGAATTTTGTATCCAAATGGAGATTGTTATGAATTAACAAAACTCTTTAATAGATTTCAAGATATAGCACAATGTATAAAACAGATTAATGGACATGCTATTTCATTCACGATATCAGGAAGTATTTGCTTTTATCCAAAAGATGGTATAGATTGTGATACATTGTATCAAAATGCACGTGTTACATTTGAAAGAGCAAAAAAGCAAGGCAAAAAAACACTAATTGTCTATTCAAAAGATGAGCTAACTTTTTCGCAGTATTCTATACAGTTGATAGAGTATCTAAGAGAAAGTGTCTTAAATAATTTTAAAGGATTTTATTTAAATTATCAACCACTTATTTTTACTAATAGCAAGAAACTGTATGGATGCGAAGTATTACTTCGCTGGAAAAATACTAATTTTGAAATGAAACTTGGACCAACTGAATTTATACCTTTTTTAGAGTCTTCTGGTCTTATGGATAAAGTTAGCCAATGGGTGATTAAAACAGCTTTAAAACAATTAAAAATATGGATAAAGTATATGCCAAATTTCAAGATGAATATAAATGTGTCATATCAGCAGCTTGAAGAACCTAGCTTCAAGTTTTTTATTTTAGATACTATAAAGGAAGAGGGTATATCTCCATCTCTAATTACATTGGAATTAACAGAAAATGATAACATAAAAAAAATAGAAGAAATAAGGAATTCTTTTGACTTTCTTCGCAGTCAAGGTATTAGGATTACATTTGACAGTTTTGGAGCAAAACATTCATCTTTAGAAATTTTTCGTGAGTTAAGTGCTGATTCTTTGAAAATTAATCATACTCTTTTAAATCGTATTACATATGATGTAATAGACCAAAAAATTGTATCTCAAATTATTAATTTATGTCATAGTATGAATATGTCAGTTTATGTTGAAGGAATTGAAAATAAAGAAACTTTAAAAATAATTGAACAGATGAAACCAGAAATATTGCAGGGATTTTATTATAATGAGCCTATAAATGCAAGTGAATTTTATGAGTATTACTTTAAAAAAAATTTTGAGTTTCTTAATTATCAAGAAGATATTATATCAAAAGACATCTCTATAGAAAAAGAAAAAAGTATGGTATATTCTGTATTTACTCCAACACATCCAATGAATATAAAGGAATTGGTTGATAATGCCTATGCAGGCATATTTCAAGTAGGAATGGACCCTGAATTTACTTTTCTTACATGTAATGAAGGCTATAGAAGGATGTTAGGTTATACTGTCAAAGAGATGGAAGAAAAATTTAAAAATCAAGCATTAGGATTTGTCCACCCAGAGGATATAGAATATGTGAATTATGAAATTAGAAGGCAACTTGGAATTAGTGATATAGTCACAATTGAATTTAGGGTAGTAAAATCTGATGGAACTCCTATATGGATACTTGGAACAGGCAATGTAGTAAAAGGTAAGCAGGGTTCTAAAAGTTTAATTGTAGTCATAATAGAAAATGATAGGCTTAAGAAAAGGTCTTTAGAGATGGAAGAATCATATTGGAAATACAGAAGAGTTTTGGATAATATTCCTGCTTGTGTAAAATGTATTCGTTTTGATGAAAATTTTACTTTAGATTATATTTCTCCTAGCTTTGTATCATTGATAGGTTATACAGAAAAAGAAATTAAAAGTAAGTTTGATGGAAAGTATATCAATTTAATTATTGAAGAAGATAGAAAAATTGTACTTGGCGATATGATAAGTCAAGTTAATTCTGAAGATATAGTTACACTTCACTATCGTATTAGATGTAAAGATAATCGTTTAATTTATTTAGAAACAATTTCTAGGTTATGTAAAAGTGATAAAGATGGAAAGAAGTACTTTTATTCAAGTATTGTAGATGTAACAGATGTAACAGATGCAACTTGTGAAAAAAGTGATAAAAAATCTAATAGACTGGTCAATCGTTATCAGAGGGCTTTAAAACAGTGGGGTGATGTTTTATTTGAATATAGTTTTAAGTATGATACAATAACATTTTCTGATAATTATTATAGTATATTTGGGATAGAACCAAGAGGAACAATTGATGAACAGTTATCAAATATTTATGAAGAAGATCATAAGATTTTACTTGATGCTTTAGAAGAAGCACATGTTGGTAACAAACCAGAAGAAATAGAGATACGTATACGTTCTAAAGGTGATATACATCTATGGTGTTCTATAGTGTTCAATGAACCTGATAAGATTGGGGATACTACTATATCAATACTAGGGAAAATAAGAAATATTGATGAAGAAAAGAGAGAGTACAATAAGTTAATTGAACAATCTCAAAATGATTTAATGACAGGGTTACTAAATAAAAGTACTACTGAGGAAAAGATAAGACATATGTTGCTATCATGTGATGAAAATAAGAACTATGCTTTATTTATGATTGATGTAGATAATTTTAAGGATGTTAATGATACTATGGGGCATGTATTTGGAGATAAAATTTTAATTGAGTTAGCGAAATGTTTGAAAAGTAACTTTAGGACAACAGATATTGTTGGCCGTGTTGGAGGTGATGAATTTATAGCATTTATGGAGTATAATGGAGAAAAAGAAAGCCTACAAAAAAAAGGTCATGATATATTAAAAAGATTAGATACTACGTTTACATATGATGAGTTAAGTTTTGAAATAAGTGTAAGTATAGGTATTTCTATATATCCAGAAGATGGTAAACAGTTTTATGAGTTATATCATCGTGCAGATGGTGCTTTGTATAGAGCAAAAGAAGAAGGTAAAAATACATATTGTATGTTTTCTATCTAAAAATAAAATCAATATTATCAAGAATTGGGTTTATTTTAGTATACAAATGATGGAACTATTTAAGACAAACACATATAACTACAAAGTATTCTAATCACCTTTAATAAGTGATTAGTTATTATAGATACATTATAATTGAGGTAACTGAAAATGCTTTTAATGAAATATCAGAACCAGTTAATTCAATTTTAGAAAAGGTTAAAGCATTAATAAAAGCTTACTTAAAGAAACCTTTAATCGTGAAAAAGTCTACAGTATTATTAAGTGCATTATTGAAATGTCACATCGTATAGAAG